>JBDRFZ010000012.1:0-7370 GCA_043818395.1 Patescibacteria group bacterium | reverse complement strand
TTTGAGCATAGAGATTCTCTGCGTAGCTTCGTACGTATGGCATGAGATCGGCTTTGCGCATGCTTAAGATTGCTTCCGGTTGGTTGGAAGTTTGAGACAGAGGTGATTCAAAGGGGTTTCGGGGCATAGATGAAGCTTAGTTGATTAAAACAAGGATAGCACGGTCTAAGTTTAGAGTAATTCGAAATTATATTGATTTGTCGGATTTTTTGATTTTTGGTTTGTATTTGCACCACTTGATTACTGGGCAACGCCAGCATTCTGGACTGCTGGGTTTGCAAACGTCGCGGCCGAAATGAACCATAGTACGGTTAATCTCCTTCCAGAGCTTTTTTGGAACGAGTACCCGTAAATCAATCTCGACTTTTTCCGGAGTTTTTGCGCGTGACCAACCAAGTCGGTGCACAACCCTACAGACGTGCGTATCAACACAAACAGTATCTTGCCCGTAAATGTACGCCAGTACGCAGTTAGCGGTCTTACGTCCGATACCGGGCAGGCTAATCAATTCTTCCATGGTAGAAGGAACTTGACCGAAAAATTTTTCGACTATGGTTTTCGATAACCCGTAGATCGCCTTGGCTTTTGACCGGTATAGGCCGACGCTTGAAATATATTTTGATATCTTGGCCGGACTCGATTCGGCAAGTGATTTGAATGTTGGAAACGCTTTTTTAAAAGCCGGAAATATTTTTAGCACTTGTTTATCTGTCGTACGCGCTGACAATAAAACGCCCAACAAAGTATCTTTCGGATTTCCAAGATCCATATCCGGTTTTTGGGTATAATTTTTGACCAGCGTTTTTATAACTAAAGCCGCAACATCAGTCTTTGATTTCATCAAAGTATTCTAGCATAAACGATAAACAGCAATAATGATCTACTGTTCTGTGCTATATGTTCCGCGTCTACCTCTGGCACTTTGGACAATGATGCGTACCGCGTCCGGCTAAGACGATTCTTTTTATTTTCGAACCACAGACGCGGCATGGTTCATTGTTTCTACCGTAGACTTTCAATAATCCGGCAAATCCTCCTGGTTTGCCCGAAGAATCGACGTAATCGTTAATCGACGTACCGCCATGCGCGATTGCTTCTTTCAGTAGCTTTTGAATTTCTTGCGCCAATTTCTCCCTTTCTTTTTTAGTCAGACCGCCGAGCTGACGAGTCGGACGGATGCCGGCGCGATATAATGATTCATCTGCGTAAATATTTCCTATACCGGCGATCCTGGTTTGATCTAAAAGCGCAACTTTAACTTTTCTGGTTTTTGAATTTTTTAAAGTATCGGCCAGTTCCTTGCTCGTGACTTCCAACGGTTCGACCCCGTACCCGGCAATAATTTTTTCAAGCTCTTGCGATGAGACGTATCGCAGATATCCAAACTTGCGCACATCGGACCAAACCAAAAATTTATCACCAATACCAAAAATCACGGCATCGTGTTTTTGCGGTTTAAAATTTTTATAGGTTATAACAAAACGTCCGGTCATCTTTAGATGCGCTATAAGACAATTCCCATCTTCAAATTTTATGACAATGAGCTTTACCCGACGTTCCACGTCATTAATTTTTTTATGCAAAATCGATTTTACGAATTTTTGCCCTTTAGGCGTTTCCCGGCCGCTTTTCAAAATCAAAACCGAATCGATCCTTCGACCCTTGAGATGCCTATGCAAACCTCTTCGCACGGTTTCGACTTCCGGTAATTCTGGCATACTTCAACAGATTAAAACTAGTAGTTAGCATTAATTCCCTAAATACTGACTGCTGCCCACTACTTCTTAAACCCTCCAGCCTGGATTTTCCAAAGCTTGCTGTAAGTACCGCTTTTTTTCAAGAGCACGTCATGACTGCCGGAATCAACGATTTTTCCCTTTTCCATTACCACAATACGATCCATCTGCATGATCGTTGAAAGCCTGTGGGCTATAGCGATAACGGTTTTATTTTTCATTAGTCCCTCCAAGGCATCGCGTATTAACGCCTCGGATTCCGAATCCAAACTGGAAGTAGCCTCGTCAAGCACGAGAATCGGCGCATTCTTTAATATTGCCCGAGCGATAGCTACTCGTTGGCGCTCACCGCCGGAAAGCCTCACGCCGCGCTCGCCAACCAAAGTTTCGTAGCCCTTCGGCAAATCAATAATAAACTCATGGCAATGAGCACGCTTTGCCGCCTCCACCACCTGATCATCAGTTGCGTTCCTGCGGCCATAACGGATATTCTCCAACAAACTGCGATGAAAAAGAATGGGTTCCTGCGGCACCAAAGAAACGCTTTCACGTAAACTATCTTGTTTAACCAATGAAATATCCTGACCATCAATCATTATCTTACCCTTATTCGGATCATAAAAACGTAGCAATAATCTAACCACCGTACTTTTTCCCGCACCACTAGAACCTACCAACGCCACCTTTTCACGTGACCCTATCTCAAAATCCAAGCCATTCAACACCTGCCTGGTTTTTGAATAAGCAAAATAAACTTCTTTAAATTCTATGAGGCCTTTTGTGATACGTAATTTTTTAGCGCTTAATGCATCCTTAACCTCATAAGGCATATTCAAAATCTGGACCATATCACGTGCATCAGCCATAGCGTCATAAACGTCGCGGATAACCCTGCCCAGACCCCAAAATTTCTCGAAAAAAATCATCAAATATCCCTGGATCAGCGCCAAATCACCGATCGTCAGCTTACCCTCCGACATAAGTCCAAGCGCCGTATAGATAGAAATAAATTCAATTACAACCATGAACAACCCCTGAATAACGAAATTCATTTCGCCTAAATTCCACGTCTTTTGCTGTAAAATGCGCCATTCACCAAGAATGCCTTTGTATTTTCTCTCTTCGAATCTTGAGGCTGAAAAAAGTTTAACGTTTAAATTATTGGATAATGAATCCGCCAAAGCTCCGCCAGCCTGCGAATCTTTTTCTGCTTTAAGCACGTCATATTTCATTTTCCAGCGTGCGAATACGACGTTCGCCGCGGCAAATAAAATAATCCAAATTACATAAAGGATGGTCAAGAAAGGATTAATGAAAACCAAAACGAACAAAATACCAATCACCGATACGGTGATAGGTAAAAGCGTCCAAATGACGATATCCAGCAACTTATAAAAAGAACGAATATAACGATTGATAATTTTTACCAAAGATCCGGTAAAAATGTTGGTAAAAAAATTATACGATTGGCCCTGTAGACGCCGAAACGCCGACATTTCAAGCGTTACCATGATCCGGGAAACTACATAATTCTCGATAAATGCCGTAATCCGATACAAAAACATGCCTGATAAAGACAAGCCGAAGACTATATAAAGTATAAAATAGGCCTTGTCTGTAACTGTAAGCTGCCCCGATTCGATCAACTGATTAAAAAGTTTTTTATAATAAATCGGAGTTATTACCTGAATTACGCTGGTCGCAAAAATACAGACGAACAAAAAAAATATCCAGCCGCGGAAACGCCTGATTTCATGCCAATATGATTTGATGATTTCTTTCGTTGTCACCATCGTTCTCTTGAACTGATTATACCGTAAAATTACGGCTACAGAAAGAAGATGTGGTGAAAAAAAATCTTATTATACGAGCGGCCTTCCCGTCATCTCGGGCGGTTGCGCTAAACCCATCAACTTTAAAATCGTCGGCGCCACATCAGCTAACATGCCGACCGGCGTGGTCAAAGAAAGATCACCGCCCACGACGTCACCGATCGGAGCACGCATACCTTCAAATTGTTTGCCGATCACGATCAGCGGTACAGGATTAGTCGAATGCTCCTTATCGATTTCGCCGGTAATTAAATTTTTAACCTCTTCGGCATTGCCATGATCCGCAGTTACGATGCAAACGCCACCTACGGCCAATGTCGCATCAACGATCTGGCCCATGGCTTTATCCGTTGTCTCATCAGCTTTTATAGTCGCCTCCAAATCACCCGTATGAGCAACCATGTCGGGATTGGCGAAATTTAAAATAATAAGATCATAAGTATTTTTACTGATCTCCTGAACCACTCTATCGGCAATCTGCATCGCGGACATCTCCGGTGCTTTATCATATGTAGAAACGCGAGGGCTGGGAATAATGACGCGATCTTCACCTGGAAATTCCGATTCGACCATGCCGTTCATAAAAAAAGTAACGTGAGCGTATTTCTCAGTCTCAGCAATATGAAGCTGTTTGAGTCCAGCGTCTGAAACGGCTTTAGCTAAGCAATTCTCTATAGTTAGCGGCGGGTAGGCCACGGTCACCGGCAAATCCTTTTCGTACTCGGTCATGGTCACAAAAAATAAATCCTTAAGCATTTCTCGCGGAAATTTATCGAAAGACGGCAACACGAAAGCCTTTGTTATTTCACGAGCTCTATCCGGACGAAAGTTGAAAAAAATCACTGAATCCCCGTCGGAAACTTTAGCTATTGGCGCTTTATTTTTTTCTATTACCGTGGGCTCGATCTGCTCATCGTAAATCTTTTTGTCATACCAATATTGCACGGCCTCGACCGCCGACGGTGCTAGAACATCGGATTTTCCATCAACCATGGCCTGATAAGCTTTCTCGATTCTATCCCAGCGATTGTCGCGGTCCATGGCATAAAAGCGACCGGCTATAGTGGCGATCCGTCCGACTTTGAGCTCCGCGATTTTTGCTTCCAACTCTTTAATAAAAATCAAACCGCTGTTATAAATTGTATCGCGTCCATCCAGAAAGGCGTGGATAAAAACACGATCAAGCTTTTCGCGCTGACAGAGTTCTAGCAACGCTTTACAATGCGCATCGCTTGCATGCACGTTGCCGGGTGAAATCAAACCCATCAAATGCAATGCTCCGCCGGTTTTTTTTGCATGATTAATGGCATCAATGAATGATTTATTTTTGAAAAAATCGCCGCTTTCTATGGATTGATTGATGCGCGGTAAACTCTGGAAAAAAATTCGCCCGGCGCCGATCGTCAAATGTCCGACTTCTGAATTACCCATCTCGCCCCAGGAAAGTCCGACTGCCGAACCAGAAGCGAGCACGGTCATTGCCGGATAACTTTCGACGTATTTTTTATAGTTATTCATGTTGGCAACCGTAACCGCGTTACCATCAGTTGGCGGCGCAACACCGAATCCGTCTAAAACCATTAATACTATGGGCTTTGGTCTATCCATATTATCGAACTAAAGACTTACCGGTCATTTCTTTTGGATCCGGAATTCCTAAAAGCCAGAGCACGGTTGGCGCGATATCCGACAAACCGCCGTTTCTAATACGTCGGTTTTTTACGGCCGCACCGGCTGCTAAAAAAGGAACCGGATTCATATTATGTTCGGTATCAACACCACCATGCGGATTATGCATACACTCAACATTACCATGATCGGCGGTCACGATAAGCGTTCCTTTCATGTTCCTGACTTTTTTCCAGATTAAACCCAAGGCGTCGTCTAGCGCTTCGCAGGCTTTAACGGCCGCGTCAAAATTACCCGTATGACCGACCATGTCCGCATTCGCAAAGTTTGCCATTATGAATTCATATTCCTCATCCAGCGATGAAACCAGCCGTCGGGCAAGCCGATCCGCGCTCATTCTAGGCTTTTGATCGTATGAAGCGACGCGAAGTGAAGGAATCTTGATTCGATCTTCGCCATAACGCGGCCGATCATAGCCACCGTTTAAAAAATAAGTGACTTGTGAAAATTTTTCTGATTCAGCTATATAGAGTTGCTTTTTAAGCCGCAGAGCTTCGACCAAGGTTCCAATCGTTTCGTGGTGCGGAAAAGCAGGGGCAATCGAATCAAGATCTTTTCCGAATTCGGTGAGCGTCACCATGAACAAATTCTTTCTGATGACATGACGTCGAAAAGCTCCTGGTTCATTTTTTTCAAAATCCGGTATAACAAAAGGCTTGGATAATTGACGAGCGCGATCACTACGCAAATTCCAAAAAATTATGGCGTCATCATTCCCTACTGGCGCAATACAAGTTTTATTTTTACAAATCACGGTCGGCGTAATGAATTCATCACTTTCGCCGCGATCGTGCGCTTGCGTTATGGCCTGCATAGCTGAAGCTGCCATCACACCCTCGCCATTCGCGATGGCGTTATAGGCAAGCTCCGTCCTTTCCCAAAATTTATTCCTGTCCATGGCATAAAACCTGCCCATGAGCGAAGCAATAACAAAATTGGGAGGTAATTTTTCTTGCAATTCATCCAAAAGATGTGCCGAATGATGCGGCGGCGTATCTCTACCGTCAGTAAAAAGATGCAAAGCGACGCGCGGTAAACGTAAACTCGAAGCGAATTTAATCAACGCATCCACATGTTTTGGCGAAGCATGACCGCTCTTGCTATTAGTCAGCAACCCCATGAGATGCAGGGCGCTGCGTTTCCTAATGCAATGTGCGGCTGCTTGTAAAAGAGCCGGGTTATTTTCGAACGAATGATTGAGGATGGCTTTATCGATCGTAAGCTGATCTGACTCCACGATTCGTCCGGCGCCGATAGTCGCATGTCCGGCCTCGGAATTTCCGGGCTGAGTCTCAGGTAAACCTACGCTTTCACTATCAGCGTTTAAAAGTGAGCAGGAATAATCTTTAACTAATTTTCTAAAAACCGGCATATCAGCCGAAAGAACCGCATTACCTAAATTATTCTTCGATATACCAAAACCATCCCAGACCAACAAAACTACCGGGCCCTTTGAACGGCGTATATTTACTTCCCCTGTTATAGTCATGTTTTTTTATTATATCGTGAATGATGAGGCGTGTAACCTGAAAAGTTCAGTTTAACGTGTAGCACGTAACATGTAGCTTACTTGATCGACGTTACAAGTTACACGTTACGCAATTGTAAATCTACGCAATATTAACAGTTTTACAGTATATCCTAAAGAAGATCATTATTTGGCTATTTTAAGCAGTTTTATTGAATTTTTAGATATCGACTAATAACCATTGACTTTTTTCGTAATTTATGGTATTTATATATGTTCTCGACACAGGTGTCGGAACGAATTTGTTACTTGAAAACGGGGCATTAGCCCCAAAAACGAAAGGTAGGTCCGATGCCCCGCGGAAACCAAACCCTATTAGGCATGGCACCAGCGACTCCACCGGCACCGCCGCCCCAGCTCCGAGGAGCTGGAGCCAGGCTCCCGACGCCGGGAACACCAAGGAATCCGGCAGCGGCAGTTCCCCCAGTGGCACCACCTCCGGCAGTGGCAGCGGCAGTTCCCCCAGTGGCACCACCTCCGGCAGTGGCAGCGGCAGTTCCCCCAGTGGCACCACCTCCGGCAGCAGCAGCGGCAGTTCCCCCAGTGGCACCACCTACGGCAGCAGCAGCGGCAGTTCCGCCGGTG
>JBDRFZ010000011.1:0-5621 GCA_043818395.1 Patescibacteria group bacterium | reverse complement strand
AGCAAAAATCAGGCCTTGTGTTGCTTAAAAAGAAAGCTGGTGAATATCATCTATATGATGCTGAAGCATAAACAGGCCTACAATTATCAGAAATAATTTATCGCCTTATCATAGAACAAATTTGACATAGAATATCCCCTCCTGCGGGCGAGAAATCAGCCGAGGCAGGGCGAATCCATTCCCCCAGACAAATTGTTTCGCCCTGCCGAGTCCTTTTTAGTAGTTTTAATCATTTGGATTTTGCTCGAAATAGTTTCGAACTTTGTCCAACAAACACCGCCAATTGGGAAATGAGAGAGTTGATCCGCCCGTTGTCTCTCTGCGCATCATTTTTTTCAAAGGCCATAGTTTATGGAATATCACAAAGTTACCGGACAGATTACGTCGCTTCTTAAAGAAAAAGGTTTTTGGTTCGAAACTTTCGAACATGAACCGGTTAAAACCAGCGAAGAGGCGGCAAAAATAAGGCCTGGCTATACTTTGCATCAAGGAGCCAAAGCGATGATAGTAAGGGTAAAAATGTCAGAAACGGATAAGAGATTCATTATGTTGGTTTTCCCGGCTGACTTACGTTATGACAATGCAAAGGTTGCCGGTATATATAATGCCAAAGACGTCCGATTAGCTACAGAAAAAGAAATTTCCGACATAACTGACGGCGTTCAAGCCGGCGGTATTCCGCCGTTTGGGAATTTGTTTAATCTTGATGTTGTTGCGGATCCGAAGCTGTTCGATAATGAAAAAATAGTTTTTAATGCCGGTGACAGAAGATTCTCAGTTGCTATG
This sequence comes from Patescibacteria group bacterium, assembly GCA_043818395.1. Lineage (GTDB taxonomy): Bacteria > Patescibacteriota > Patescibacteriia > 2-12-FULL-60-25 > 2-12-FULL-60-25 > JBDRFZ01. The sequence goes on along the minus strand of JBDRFZ010000011.1, from coordinate 4,835 downwards.
TTCTCCAAAGATTTTAAAGCCGTCGTTAATCCCAGGACAGAGTCCATAACCTAAGGTTTTTAATCCTTATCACCGCTATTCTGGCAATTATATTATTGTTTGTCGGTTAGTGCTCGTTATATCAATGAAGGGCAAAAGCGAAGTCCAGTACCGAACTTTATTCTGGTGCTGGGAAATTTTTTCATAAGGATTTTCCAGAAGAGAAACTCAACGAGTTTCTTTTCTGTTTTTTTTGTTGACTTTTGTATCTATTCTTGCCAATGTTCTCAAAAGCACAGTCCTTAAAAAACCGAATAGGAGGCAGTAAATGCGTGTTTCAATAGCATCGTTTTTTGTTGCGGCCACCATTATGATGATATTTACTCTTGCCTGCGGACCGGATTTCTACAAAATCCAGATTGAAACACCTATCCCGGCAAAGCTCGATCTTTCGTCTTTTCAGCGTGTCTTGGTCGCCGGTTTTATTGCTGGTGGAAGCGAAGATATTGACGCCAACCAAGAGACGATTCGTCTTCTCCGGAGCCAGCTTCGTATAAAGGCAGGATTGAAAGTGATTGATGCTGATGCTATACCGTTGATGGAAATTATTCAGGAGCAGAACAAAACCATAGCAGACCGGGGATGGCTAAGCTATAATAACAGTTTGGTGCTGCAGATGCCGCTCCCACAACGCATCAAGGACGAGAAAGATCTCGAACTTTACGAACGGCTGTTTGCGAACGTCGCCTATTGGAAAAAGATTGGCGAGGAATACCAAAATCCGCTGATCGTAACAGGAACGATTCTATTCACGGTGTATGTGCGCTCGGGCTATATGCAGACCGAGCAGGAAATCTTTGATTCCATGGGGCGCCGCCAAGTTGCGTTAACCCGCGACTATCAGGAACGAAAGGGGTTTGTTCTGCGGTTAAAATTCATTTTCATTGATGGTCGCACTGGTGCGACGATACACTCGGAAACATACCGCGAAGAGATTCTATATGCTGTAGACACTGCCCAACAGAATAAGCCCGCTCTCTCATTGTATTTCGAGCTGATGGACCGGATCATGCCAGAGTTCCTAAGTACGCTTAGCACCCGGAATATCCGCGGAATGCGCGTCCTGCTGAAGTAAAGACAGACCCACGACATGCAGTCGCAATCAGGCGCACAACTTTCAGGTATGGCGTCTTTTTTAGAGAATTTGCCGCCAAATAAAAAAACGATCTCTTTATTTAAAAACCCGCTTAAGCGGGTTTTGTACCTTGATTCGGGCAAGGGGTAAATTTTGCCGGATATTTTTTTCTGAACCATCTTCCCCATCTTTTTCTGGAAACACCTCTTTGATTGATGTGGCCAATCCGGTCTTGCCATAACGAGATGAATCCGGACCAGATAATTTTTTTGCTGTTTCTTTTGTCAAAAACAGTAAGGCGATCCCCATTCTTAAGTATTCGCATACTTTTGCGGTCGGATTTTACATCTCGAAAAGCCCAGAAACTCTGTTTCGTACCTTGTTCATAGAGAGAACAACAAAAACCCTCGAGCACAATAGGTTTCCCCATTTTGTATCCTTTGAAAGAACAACAATTGCTTTATTATAACAAAAATATATACTCTTTTTAAGTTTTAGTTCTTTGAAAGGTAAATATGAAATTAGGAAAAACGATTTACCGGACCATCTCCATGTGCTTCCCATATCGTGGGTTTGTTTGGTTTGCCATCTGGGCGACCCTCCCCGGCACTGTATTCGGGCAGACTGCCACGCCCACCGTCGTGGTGACACAGGAGTCAACAACAAAATTGCCCTTTGTCACCATGTCTACCGGCGATCCGCTACTGCCCGAGCCACCAGATACCATTCGGCGTGACGAGCAGGGACGGGTGTCGGTTCGCGCTGTGCGCGTCGATCAGATCAAGGTTGACGGCGCGCTCGACGAGGAGGTGTATCAGACGACGTCGCCCATCACGGGCTTCATTCAGCAGGAGCCTCGCGAGGGCGAACCGGTGTCCGAACCGACTGAAGCATGGGTTTTCTTTGACGACAACAATATATACGTTTCTGCGCGCTGCATCGATAGCCATCCGGAACAGATGGTGCTCACCGAATTACGGCGGGACAACTATACTATCTTCAACAACGAGAATTTCACCGTCGTTCTCGATACTTTCCACGACAAACGGAACGGCTACAATTTTCAGGTTAGCGCGCTCGGGGCTCTCCGCGACTGCACCATCACCGATGAGGGCAATTTGAACTGCGACTGGAACACGGTTTGGGATGCCAGGGTTAAGCGCAACGACCAAGGGTATACGGCCGAGATTATGATCCCATTCAAGTCGATCCGCTACCGGGAAGGCCCGAACCAGGTCTGGATGATCAATCTGCGTCGCGTGATCCGGTGGAAGAACGAGCAGGCCTTTATCACGCGTATACCAGCCTCATACGGCAGCGAGGGAGGCTACTATTTCTCCTTGGCCGCCACATTATATGGGCTTGAAGTGCCGGTCACTTCTGCGAATCTCGAGCTGAAGCCATATGTTATCTCGGACCTGCGGACGGACCGGAATGCCACGCCGGCCATCTTGAACAACTTAGGCGCCAATGCAGGGTTTGACGTCAAGTACGGGCTCACGCGCAGCCTGATTACTGACTTCACCTATAACACCGACTTCGCGCAGGTGGAAGACGACCAGCAGCAGGTTAATCTCACGCGGTTCAGCCTGTACTATCCGGAGAAGCGTGAGTTTTTCCTGGAGGGGCAGGGTATCTTCAACTTCGGGAGTGGTGGTGAAGACAGGCATAGATACGGAGGAGGTCTCACGCCGGTGTTCTTCTTCAGCCGGCGCATCGGATTGAGCAAGGGCCAGTCGGTGCCGATCGTCGCGGGCGGCCGTATGACAGGTCGAGCCGGGAAGTACACACTCGGTCTTCTCAATATCGAGACCGGCCGGTCCGATCAGGTGTCCGTGGAACCGACGAACTTTTCCGTTGTCCGCGTTCGCCGCGATTTTTTGCGGCGCAGCGCGATCGGGTTTATGACCTCGAACCGATCGTTGAACTCTGAAGGCACCGGCTCGAATCAGGCATTCGGGGTAGATGCCAATCTCGCCTTCTACGAAAACGTCGACATCAACGCGTACTACGCGCAGACGCGAACGCCTGGAAGGTCAGAAGATGATGTTAGCTACTACGGTAATTTCTCGTACGGTGCCGACCGCTTTGGTTTCTCCTACCAGCGCCTCGTGGTGGAAGAGAACTTCAATCCTGACATCGGATTCCTTCGCCGGAGCGACTTCCAGCAGGACTCCGCGAGCGTCCGCTTCAGCCCGCGACCCAAGAGATGGGAGTCGATTCGCAAGTTCTACTACCAAGGCAGTCTCGACTACGTTGCGGATCGCGACGACCATCTCGAGACCCGCGAGGTAGATAGCTCATTTCAGATAGAGTTTCAGAACAGCGATCGAGTACAGGTCAGCTACTCTAACAACTATGAGTACCTTCCCAACCCGTTCGCGATCGCGAGCAATGTGACGCTTCCCGTTGGCGGCTATGGATTCCAGTCAATGTCCGCTTCCTACTCGGCTGGGGTTCAGCATCGTGCCTCTGGCAGGGTAAGCGTATCCCGCGGAACCTTCTATACCGGCACGAAAACCGCGCTCAGCTATAATGGTGGCCGTATCACGCTGAACTACCAATTCCTGGTCGAGCCCGTTATCACGCTCAACTTCGTCGACCTGCCCGAAGGAAGCTTCAATTCCAACGTGATAGGTGCCAGAACGACATACATGTTCTCTCCTCGCTCGTTCGTCTCCGCGCTTCTGCAGGTCAACTCGGCTAGTCACGTATTCACTACGAATGTCCGGTTCCGATGGGAATACCAGCCGAACAGCGAACTCTTCGTCGTTTACAGCGACGGTCGCGATACGAACGTTAGCGGATTCCCGACGATGCAGAATCGCGGGTTCGTGGTCAAGCTCACGAAGCTGTTTCGGTATTGAGCGACTTAACCGGGAAGCATCTCTAAAATCTGTTGAGACGCAAGCCCGAGACTATCAAAGTCTCGAGTGGCAATAAAATGCGTCACAACAGTTTACTCGAGCCGGAGTAACGCGAGTTATTCCGGCTTTTTTGTTGAAGAATTTGTCGCCAAAGAAATTTTTTCATAAAGATTTTTCCAATGGAAAAAGAACAACCATTGCTTTATTATAACAAAAATATATACTCTTTTTAAGTTTTAGTTCTTTGAAAGGTAAATATGGGGCCAGAAGCGATGTTCCGAAAAACAGTTTTTCGGGCTATTCCTGGACATGATGCATGCCTTTTTTGTAATTCCCGGGAGATGGAACCGCGCGTTTTAATAGATATGAATTACTGGTTTATGATTTTGGATGATTCGCCGGTTAATAAAGGCCATGCTCTTATAATTCTGAAACGTCATTATCCCGATATTTTTAATCTTAGCCGGGCGGAATGGATAGAGCTTGAAGAGATAATCGAACGCGCTAAAGAATATTTAGATGATGAATTCCATCCCGATGGCTATAATCTTGGCGTTAACTGTGGTGAGGCGGCTGGTCAAACCATTTTTCATCTTCATATCCATCTTATCCCGCGATATAAGGATGATGTGGAAAATCCCCGGGGCGGAATCAGGAACTTCAAGAAAGCACTGGTTGCATATGCGTAAAAAATATAAACCGACCCCGCCGTGGCGGGGTCTTTTATTTTACGAATTTTTATGTTAAAATCAAAAGTTAATGGAAGATAACGTCTCAAAAATTAAAGATAAGCTAGATGTGGTAGATGTTATCTCCGGCTATTTAAAACTGGCCAAATCGGGCATCAACTACAA
>JBDRFZ010000010.1:0-35490 GCA_043818395.1 Patescibacteria group bacterium | reverse complement strand
ACCAACTTGAACCGGAAGTTTCTTTACTCGACGATGGTACCTTTGTTTGTCCATAGAAATGTGCGAAAATTAGTGCCAAGCAATTGCTTGATCTACACACTAATTTTAGCACATTTTCGTGGATAACCCACGATGTATTATTAATTATATCTATAGAAATGCTAGGTAATTTATTGTTTTATGGCAGAGAATAAAGGCTCCGGTGAAAAGGATTTTTTGGTTGTTAAAGGTGTAGTTGTAGAGTCGTTGCCTTCGGCTACTTTTAAAATAAAGCTAGAGAATGGCCATGAAATTTTGTGTCATTTATCAGGAAAATTACGTATGCACAGGATCAGACTGACTCCAGGCGATGAAGTGCAGGTAGAAATGACGCCTTATGATTTGACAAAAGGTAGGATAACATATAGACTTTAGCGCACTTGACGAAAGGAACTTTATACATTCTAAAGTGGTTGACAGAATATTTTTCAGCCATTTCGAATCTAAAAGTTTTGATTATTTATCTTTCAATCAGGCAAAAAATGTAAATATTTTATGAAAGTAAGAGCATCCGTAAAACCTATGTGCCGCGATTGCCAGGTGATTCGTCGTAAACGCCGGTTGGTATGCGTGTGCAAAAAGAATCCAAAACATAAACAGCGACAAGGCTAATTAATTTATTTAACACTCGGCTGAACGGTCCAAAAATGAGTATGGCAAGAATCGCGGGCGTTACCCTACCGCTACAAAAAAGAATAGAGATCGGATTAACCTATATTTACGGCATAGGTAGAATTAGCGCTGAAAAAATATTAAAAACTACGAATGTTCCATCTGGTATAAGAGTGAAGGATTTGACAGAAGAACAAGTTAACAAACTCCGCGAAGAAGTTGAAAAACGTTATCGGGTAGAAGGGGAATTAAAGCGCGAAGTGTTGTCAAATATTAAAAGGCTGAAAGAAATTAATTCCTATCGTGGGGTCAGGCATATCAGGAATCTGCCGGTTCGCGGTCAAAGGACAAAGACAAATTCAAGAACAATACGCGGAAATGTACGCAAGACCATGGGATCCGGTAAACGCAAGCTAGAAAAGACATAAAATATGGAAGAACAAGCTAAAAAAAATAGCGAAGAAAAAGTGCCCAAAAAGGCCGGCACAAGCAAAGCTAAAAAGAAAGCAGCTTCAAAAAAACGTGGGCAGATTGCTCATGGACGTGCTTATATCCAGGCTACATATAATAATACAATAGTTACTTTAACTGATTTAAATGGAAATGTTTTAGGTTGGTCGAGCTCAGGTGCTTCTGGATTTACTGGACCGAAAAAATCAACGCCTTTTGCGGCTACCATGGTAATAAAAAATGCTCTCGAAAAAGTTGCGGATTACGGATTAAAAGAGGTTAATATATTCGTGACCGGAGTCGGGCAGGGAAAGGAAGCGGCGATCAGGGCTTTTAACGCCAATGGCGTAAATATTTTGAGTATAAAGGATATAACACCTATTCCACATAACGGATGCCGGTCACCGAGGCCACGAAGAGTCTAAATATTTGTATGAAATTAAGAGTAACTGCAAAAAGAGTTAGACGAGAAGGTGTAAACCTTGATGGCCGCGATAAAATGGCTAGAATTTTAGCTAAACGTCCGTATCCGCCCGGAGTTCATGGACCGAACAATAGAAGCCGTATAACAGATTATGGAAAGCAATTGCGTGAAAAGCAGCGCGCCAAATTAGTTTACGGAATAATGGAGAGGCAGTTTAGTAATTATTTCGTTAAATCTACCAAAATGAAGGGTGATACAGGTGAAAACCTAGTTAGATTATTAGAACTTAGGCTCGATAACGTAGTTTTTAGAGCAGGATTATCTAAAACCAGGGCTGGTGCTCGGCAGATAGTTTCGCATAATCACGTTAACGTTAATGGAAAATCAGTTAATATCCCGTCATATAAAGTAAAAGTAGGTGATGTGATTACGATAAGAGAGAATAAACGCAAGAAAAAAACTTGGATAAATTTTTCTGAAACTGTGACAAGTGTAGAAACGCCTTCTTGGTTAACGACAGATTTAAAAGAATTGACGGTTAAAGTAACCAGTCTGCCGGCAGGGGAAGAATTGAAGCAGGTTTTTGATCCTAAATTAATTATTGAATTTTATTCGCGCTAAAGCGAAAACGCTCATTATTTTATGGAATCACTACTTCTTCCTTCTAAACTAAACTTTGAACATGGAAAAAATCCAAATCAAGGTATTTTGACAATGGAACCTTGTACCCAGGGATACGGAACGACGGTTGGGAATGCTTTGCGTCGCGTTCTTTTATCGTCTTTATCGGGAGCTGCGATAACAGCAGTAAAAATAAAAGGGGTAGAACATGAATTTGCTACGATTTCAAATGTTAAAGAAGATGTTTTAGAGATTATAATGAATCTGAAATCAGTAAGATTAAAATGTCACTCGGATCTACCGGTGAAGATAATGTTAAATGAAAAAGGAGAAAAGGTTGTAACGGCTGCTGATTTTGAGAAAAATGCGGATATCGAAATAGTAAACACTGATTCAGTAATAGCGACCTTAACGGATAAAGCGGCTAGTTTAGAGATGGAAGTAACCATAGAACAGGGAAGGGGCTATAGAACGACAGAAGATCGGATAAAAGAAAAACTTGATTTAGGTACGATTGCGATAGATGCACTATATAGCCCTGTTTTGAATGTTTCCTACAAAATCGAAGCAACGCGTTTGGGTGAAAGAACTGATTACGACAAGCTTATATTAAATATCGAAACGGACGGTACGGTTGATCCCTTGGATGCTTGCAAGAATGCAATAAATATTCTTTTAGATCACTTGAATTTGCTTAAGGATATCCAGTATGAAACATAGGAAGAAGGGAAAAACCCTGGACAGATCGAGAGATCATCGTAATATGATGCTAAGAAATTTGGCGACAAGTTTGATTTTATACGAACGTATAAATACGACTTTAGCCAAAGCAAAAGTCTTAAGACCCTTCGTAGAAAAATTGATCACCGAAGGAAGAAAAAAGACGCTGACTTCACGACGGCAATTAAGCAGGGTGCTTACAATCGAATCAGCAGTCAATAAGGTCTTAGAAGAACTGGGCCCGCGTTTTGCGAATCGTCCGGGAGGTTATACGAGAATAATAAAACTAGGCAGCAGAAAGAATGATGGTGCCGAAGTAGCGCAAATTCAGTTAGTAAAAGACTAAAATATGGCTTGGAATAAAAGAAAAGGAATGCCAAAAATAGAAAGGCAGACACATGAAATTGATGCGAGCGGCCAGGTGGTCGGCAGATTAGCGACAAAAATTTCTAAAATTCTGATCGGTAAGCACAAGGCCGGTTATGTACCGCATCAGGATACGGGAGAATTCGTTAAAGTAAAAAACGTTGAAAAATTGGTTTTTACCGGTCGCAAATGGGAGCAAAAGGTTCATTACAGATCATCAAACAGACAAGGCGGTTTAAAAAGCGTTTCAGTGGCAAAATTAAGAAAAGATAATCCTGCTGAGATTTTAAGGCACGCGGTAAAGTATATGTTGCCAAAGAACCGTACTCAAAATACACGCATGAAACGTCTCGTAATACAATAAGATTTATGCCAACAAGAACCGCAAAAACGAAAAAAACTGCGACAAAAAAAGCAGTAACAGATTCAGAAAAACCTACAAAAAAAGTGGAAAAAGAAACTAAAGTCAAAGCAAAAAAAACATCAACCAAGGTTGAGGAAAATTTAGCATCCGCAATACAGGAAGAAAAAGAAGAGACGAGTTTGAGTCAGGCGGCAAAAGGAGGCTCTTTTATTCCGGCGGTAGGCAGGAGAAAGACAGCGGTCGCACGAGTCAGGCTGATCAAAAACGGAAAAGGTGAGATAACAATAAACGGAAAAAAATTCGATAAATATTTCACAACTTACGACTTACGTGAACAGATCGAAAGTCCGCTCAAGATTTCCGGACAAGAGACATCGGTGGACGTTAGCGTAAAAGTCACGGGGGGTGGAATTAGAGGCCAGGCCGAGGCAGTACGCCACGGTTTATCGAGAGCTTTGATCCAACTTAACCCGACATTCCGCAAAACATTAAAGAAACTTGGTTATCTGAAACGAGATGCCAGAAAACGCGAACGCAAGAAGTTTGGCTTGAAGGGTGCAAGACGTGCCCCGCAGTGGAGCAAGCGGTAAACTCAAAAAGAAGAAAAAACCGGGTTAAGACCCGGTCTTTTCGTTTGGATCATCCAAAAGGAATTGCAATGTTTTATTCGAAGTCAGATATTACAGACGCATGATTTTGAAAAACTCAAAAAATTACAAAATTTATCATACCACATTCTATTTATTTTGTAAAGTGTAAGCCTTACTTAATAATATAAAACTACAATATATATAGCAAAAGAGCCCAAAATGGGCTCTTTGAGTAGTAAACAAAAGTACGGTAAATGCTAGACTGCTTCGGAGTATGCTCTATGCTGCGAATCAGACTGGGAGCAGTTTTCTTGCCCCAGGGCATACTCGTCTGCGATTTTGTGTTTGATCTCTGAAAGACCTTCTACGACATGGACTAGGTCGAAATCGAAGTCGCGCCTGGATGGCCGATAAAGCGAAACGTAGTCAAATACTTGACCGTTCAAGGTGAGGCCGAAACTCGGCAGAAGACTGGCGAACATGAAGCCCTGATTTCGTAATTCTTCGATACAGGCTTCAGATTCGGGCCAGTTTACAGGAATATCGACAAAACGTGATCCAGTCTGATTTTTTGAGACCATGGCAGGGTGCCATATGAGATCAGGTATACAGCCATGCATGAGCTCATGACCGTTTCTTTGAACATAGCTCGGTAGGATCGCGTGAATGTACGGCCAGTAGTCAGGTGGAACATGAATCGGTCGTTTTCCTAATTCAACGCTCGGTGTTAAAAAATTAACGGCCAAGCAGACGGATTCGGGCTGTTCTCCTAAAAATTGAAGCATGATTTCTGGATACTTAAACGGTAGAATGCCGGAGTACCAAAATCCTCTGTCAATTAGGTTGTATTGCGAGGCGCGATCGGTGCGATAGCAAACCGGCTCGCTGAAGACCATGGTAGCCCCAACCTGGACCACCGCTTTTAGCCGCAATACAGTCAATTGCCTGGCTATGGTTCTTTGCCGGTGACCAATTTTTACAATCAATCCGCCGAATTCATAGATCAGCGGATTGCCGGCGTATGGGCAGGCTCTGGCATAACCGATGACTTCGTCGCGATACAGGGCTACTGATCCGACGATGTTTCGACGTGATGCGAATTCGGCGGACAGCGGGTACGGATAATTGATTCCATACTCGGCGTAGTAGAGCTCGTTGATTCTTGGTACATCCTGCAATTGGAAAGCTCTGAAATTGTATTCTGTTGCGAAGCCGTTCATCCGTGTTCTCCTTATGGATGATAGAGGATGACTGCAAATTACAGTAACTTGTGAAAGAGCGATCCTCTTGGATTACTTATTCATACCCGCCATCTGCATGAATAAGTTTTCGAGATAGGATTTGTAAAATAATGCATAATCTTCCAGGCCTTTAATATCAACCCACTCTAGCGGACCATGTAAGCCTCCGGAGATTGGTCGGGAAACAATAATCGGTATGTCGTGAGTCGTCAAAAATCGACCATCATTGCCACCAGGAGACCGGATTATTTTGGTATTTAAATTAAATTTATCCTTTAGAATCGAGCGATATAAATTAATAAATTTGTGATTTTCGTCGGTTTTACTGGCTACCACATGGACCAAGATTTCGATTTTACAGGGTGATGCAACCTGTTTAATTTTATCCAAAAGCTCTTGGTCATCCGTTTCTTTAACATATCTAATATCTAAAACAGCCGTGGCTCTATCAGGTACCTGGTTAACGGCTTTTCCGGCCTCGATTTTAGAGAGTACGCAGGTATTTTTCCAAGTATCAGAATATTCACCTTCAAATAGCGAACGAATTCTCGTAATTGCCTCGATGAGCGTTTGTGCGGCATTTTCACCTTCCCAGGGTCGCGAGGCGTGCGCGGTTTTGCCGGTAGCTTTTATTTGCAAATGAAGAGCGCCTTTGTTTTCTATGACGAGTTCATCCGGTGCATTTCCACCATCGGGGATGATTGCGATTTTTGCACGGAAGCCTTGCTCTTCTGTCAGATATCTGACTCCATCCGATCCTCCGGATTCTTCGTCTGGCGTGAGCATGAGCCCCAGGCTGGGTTTTTGATTTTGGGTTGCAAAATATCGAAACAATTCCAATAAGACAGCTACGCCGCTTTTCATGTCGCAGGCACCGCGTCCGTAAATTTTACCGTCTTTTTCTATCGAGTCGAATTGGTTGTCGCTCCCCGGCACCACATCCAGATGGCCGATAAGCAAAACGTCTGGTATTTTAGTGTCATGAGTTAAAAAAACGATCGAAGATAAATCCCGGCTTTTATATTTTTTAGCTATTATTCCCGGCGTATTTTTTAAAAATTCTTCAGTTAAAAATATCGCTTGTTGTAAAGCCTCTCGGTTGTTTTTGATCGAAGGAATCCTGATTAGTTTTTTAGTGATTTCCAGGATGTTGGATGTGGAAAAAAGATTTTCTGACATGTTTAGAAATTAAGAGAGCCACCTGGCGGTGACCCTTCTTTTATATTTTTGTCCAGATTTACGATAAAAGAATCACCGGGGAAAAGGGGGCGATAATTAGCGAAATTAAGGCGAATCTTTTCATGAAAATCAGTTTATTAAGTTCAGGTTTAGTTGTCAAGATAATATTAAACTCTGCGCTAGTAAAAAAGCTAAAAGAACGATAAGCTTACATTCATGTCAGACGGCAAGCAGATAGCGAAAAATGCTTCCTGGCTGGCTTTGGCCACGACGTTGAATAAAGCTATTGCTTTTTTTACGTTCGCCAAAGTAGCTGGTTTAGTGGGTCCGGAAATTACGGGGATTTATTTTTATAGTGTCTCGATAACGTCTGTTTTTGTTATTTTAACCGACCTTGGTATGACGCCGGTTGTTATCCGTGCCATAGCCGGTGCCCGTCACGATGCCGGAAAACTGCTTTCTGCATCTTTAAGATTAAAGATATTTTTATCGCCCATTGCAATTTTAGCTTCGTTAATTTACGGATATTTGAACCATGCGGATGCCGTTACTTTGGGAACAATCGGTTTAGCCTGTTTAGTCATGACAGCTGATACGTATCATCTCGCATTATACGGAGCCTTAAGAGGCAGGCAGAATCTACGACCTGAAGCCATAGGAATGCTTATCGGTCAGGTACTCACGGCTATAGTAATGTTGAGTTCCGCGTTGTTGCATTTTGGACCCATAGGTCTTGCCGCCGGTTTATTGCTCGGCAGTACATGGAATGTCTGTTGGGCTGTCTTTAAAACAAAATCCTTGTCCGTCATGTTTCAATCTCCGGAGCTGCGGGATTATAAACGTTTGTTCAGAGAGGCTGTTCCATTCGGTGTAGCCGGGATTTCCGTAAAATTGTATTCATATTTTGACAGCTTGATGATCAAAGTCTATCACGGCGTCGAAGCGGTCGGATATTATGCGGTATCCTATAAAATGACTTACGCTTTGCAGTTTTTGCCGCTGACTTTTACAGCCGCTCTTTATCCAGCACTGGCAAACTCTTGGGCAAAAAAAGATACTCAATCTTTACGACGTACATTTTTAGGCTCTTTGCGTTTTATGGCATTTTTAGGTTTTCCGTTATCAGCCGGACTTTCCGCACTCGCGCCGCAGATAATCGGATTATTTTTTCCGGGTTTTAACGGATCAATACCTTCTTTCAGTATCTTGCCGTGGGTTCTGTTGCCGATTTTTATGGATTTTCCGGTCGGTTCGTTATTGAACGCAACACATCGCGCGCATTTAAAAACTACGGCCATGTTATGTACCGTGGTGATTAATATAGTTTTAAATATTCTATTAGTTCCCGATTTAGGTCCTCTGGGTGCGGCCTGGGCCGGAGTTTTCAGTTTTTGGAGTCTGTTTTTTATCGGCATGTATTTTACGGCAAAAGATGCGGGAAGGGCGGCTTTTGTTTGGATTTTAGTTAGAGCGAGTTTTTGCGCCATGCTTTCATGGATTGCGTGGAAAATATCAGTCGAACATATGCCATTTTTTGCCGCTTTTGTTTTTGGCGGATCAATCGCTGTACTGTTAGCTTTTCTGGTTAAGTTGATTACTACGGAGGACGTTAAATGGATTTTACGAAGACCTGGTATTAAACAAGATGAAACAACACATGCAGACTCCTGATATCATATTAATCACTTTGGATTATCCGCCTGAAATAGGCGGCGTTGCTAGGTATCTCGGAAATCTGGTTAAGGTTTCAGGTGGAAAGATAAAAGTCATCGTCCAGTCGGATCATGAGGAACCTGGCTTCGGGCAGATAGAAAAGCGGGATTTTTTTTATAATGGGTGGCCAAAATGGTGGCCTATCGTCGATATTTGTCGCAGTGCGTTAAAATCCAAAGAAACAGTTATTTTGGTTAGTCACGTATTTCCGGTTGGAACCGCAGCTTTTATTTCGAGGATCTTTGGTGGTCCTGAATACGCCGTAATTTTTCATGGTCTGGATTTAAGGATGATACGCGGAGCCTGGAAAAGATTTTTATTGCGCATGATTTGCAGTCGGGCAAAAATACGGATCGCCAACAGCGAGTCGACTAAAGAATATTTATTAAAACTTGTTCCAAAGATTAAAGTTAATGTCATTACACCGGCAGTCGAGCATCGAGATCTTGAAACAAAACAAAGGGCTAGAGAAATTTTAAACCTGGATCAAGAGCGGAAAATCGTTCTTTCTGTTGGCCGCCTTATACCGCGCAAGGGTTTTGATTTAAGTCTTGAAGCAATGGCGGAAATCCAAAAAAATCAGGAAGTTGAATATGTGGTCGTTGGTAACGGGCCGGATTTGAACCGCCTGCAAAAAATCGCGGAACAGAATAAAACAAAAGTCAGATGGATAATGGATGCGGATGATCAAGAAAAATGGTTGTGGTTTGCGGCGGCTGATATTTTTCTTTTGCCGGCGCGTGATGAAGGAAGCGATGTTGAGGGTTTTGGTATTGTTTACCTGGAGGCTGGTTTGGCGGGCATTCCGGTTATCGCCGGCAAAAGCGGGGGAGTAACCGAAGCCGTGAGGCAGGGATATACAGGATTACTTGTTGATCCTGAGTCAGGAGAAGACGTGTTACGTGCTATAAAAGAATTACTCGGAGATGAAGATCGATGTAAAACCATGGGAGCACAGGCAAGAGACAGGGTTTTAAAAGAGTTTCGTTGGGAAGATAGATGGGATAAACTGCAACAAATAATCAAATCATCATGAACCAAGAGCCGAAAATAGCGGTTGTGATCCCATGCTATAACCATGCAGATATTTTACGACGCACGATAGAGAATATATTCAAACAAACACTTCTACCTTTTGAAATCGTGGTAATTGATGACGGATCCGATGATGATCCGGAAAGCAAAATCAATGAAGTGGAAAAAAAGATCACAAACGTAAATAGTAAAAATACCGAAAATTTAAAAATTAAATTTATTAAACTTGATAAGAATCACGGCGCACCGTATGCGCGAAATTTAGGCGCAAAGATGGCTTCGGCGCCGCTCATTTTATTTTTGGATGCTGATGCGGAACTTGAACCGAATGCGCTCCAGGAATTTGCGGAGGCTTTGGAAAATCATCCGGAAGCGGATTTTTCATATTCAAATTTTTTTTGGGGAAATAAACGTTTTCGCGGACGTGACTTTGACGTTAAGGCCCTTAAGCACTGTAACTACATTCATACTTCATCTTTACTTCGACGTAGCGCGTTTCCGGGTTTTGATGAAACTTTGAAGAAGTTTCAAGACTGGGATTTGTGGCTCACGATGGCCGAGAAAGGATCTAAAGGAATCTGGATTGATAAGGAATTATTTAGGATTGAACCAAGAAAGCAAGGAATGAGCAGATGGTTGCCGCGTGTCGCATACTGGATCCCGTGGCGATTGATCGGCTACCAGCCAAAAGAAATCGGCCGGTATCGCAAGGCCGAAGAAATCGTAAGAAAGAAACATGAGATATGATCTATAAAAAGATCCTTCGACTACGCTCCGCTCCGCTCAGGACGACGGTGGCTTTACTTCGTCCTAAGTTTCTATCTCTATCGTCCCGAATTTACCGACCTGTCCCGACCGTAGCGTCGGGAGGGATCTTGTTCTGGATTGGTATTATTTTAATTTTAGAATTTGCCTCTTTAGCTACCGTCTTCGTACCCGTCGCCAGAACAGTAATGGCCATAACAGCAGGAGCGATCGTTGCATTCGTAACTTTAAGACGACCGACTATCGGTCTTGCGTTGATCGCACTGGAACTTGCCATCGGGTCAAAAGGCGCGTTGCTTAAAATCACAGAAGGTGCAGAAGTGGATGGCGGAATATCATTACGCATCATTATCTTTAGTTGCTTCATGATCGCCTGGCTGGTTAACGCCATTATTTATTGGAAAAATAATTCAAAAAAACTCAAGCCGGCGATTACGAAAATTTTAAAAGGAAGGTGGGCATGGATTGCTTTGTTCTTAGTCTGTATCTGGGGTTTTGTGCGAGGACTTTGCCTCAAAAATATTAATTTAATAAGCGACGCAAATGCGTGGATTTTTTTGACGCTGATCATTCCTGTTTTGGATGCGGCTCGACGGGATGGCGAAAATCTAATTAATGATGTTTCGCGTGCTCTAGTAGCTGCGTTTTTATGGTTACCGGTTAAAACGCTCTTGCTTTTATATGTTTGGTCGCATGGCATTGCTTCATTATCTCAACCGCTTTATTTATGGGTTAGAAGAACAGGTGTGGCCGAAGTTACGCTCGTAACCGGAAATCTGTTTAGGGTTTTTATTCAGTCGCAGGTTTACGCGCTGTTCGGATTTTTGTTCGGTTTGTCGTATTTGTCGTATAGGACGGATAGGATCAATGAGACTAATAGGACCAATAAAAAATTAGGCTATGCGATTTTGATTGGTACAGCAGTTTCAATTTTGATTAGTCTGTCGAGAAGTTTTTGGGTCGGATTAGCGGCAGGGGTGGTTGTATTTTTTATTTTAAAACTTTGTCATATCGAGCGAAGTCGAGATATCTTCAAATTAGCAAATCCTATATTAAATTTTTTTGTCGCAATCGGTGCAGGTATTTTATTGATCTTCTCCGTCGTTGCTTTCCCTCTGCCAAGAGTTGATGTTGGCTCGCTCTCGACCCTTTTTGGTTCAAGAGGTTCGACTACTGACGTAGCCGCAGAAAGCAGATGGAACCTATTGCCTGTCTTGGCGGAGAAGATTAAACAAGCGCCGATCCTGGGATCAGGTTTTGGCGCAACCGTGACGTATAAGAGTAAGGATCCTCGGATCCTGGCTAAAGATGCCGAAGGTTTATATACAACATACGCTTTTGAATGGGGCTGGCTCGAACATTGGATCAAGTTCGGGATTTTAGGAATTCCAATAATGCTCTGGCTCGTCTTATCGCTCGCTTGGCGCGTAAATCGGTCTAAAACCGAAACGTGGGTTAAAGTCGGACTCATATCTTCGCTAGCCGCATTATCCGCGCTGCACGTCTTTACGCCGTACTTGAATCATCCGCTGGGGTTTGGAGTTTTGCTTTCAGTGGAAGCGATGATTGAGGCGTCAAAACGCACGTGATAACCTAGATACAATATGAAATTTAAAGAGCCAAGACCTGTCGGCGAAAAAGATAGTTCGACTTGGGAAAAATTAAAGAAAAGCCGGATTGCGAAAACGCTGATAGTAGCCACGGCATTGCACTCACCATTATTTCCCAGAGATGTTCAAGAGCCGGAAAAGACGCGTCAGGAAATTATTCATGAAATTGAAGAGAAATGGAAAAAACCGGACACGATAATTCGGCCGCAATCAGATGAAGCGCGTCAAGAAGTTATCGGGCTTACGAAGAAACGAAGCGAAAATATTGACAAAGACCAAGTCAAAGAAACGAAAAAAGAATTCAGAGAGCGCATGGAAAAAGGCGAGAAATTAAAATTTCGGGATATTTATTTTCAGATGGAGCGTGTTAATGGCATTGATGAGGAAATTGTTGTTCAGGCTGAATCCATCGCGAATTCGGTGATCGAAAAATATGCACAAGCCTCGCAAGGCGAGCTTCCCGATGCATTGATTCGACGCATCGTTACGGAAATGTATGGACCGTCAAAAAATTATAAGTGGGGACAGGGTTCGGTGTCCCGATATTTCGTTAGCGGCGAACGCAATTGCGTGGCAATCAGCAAGGCGGAACTAATTGTTTTTGAGGGCGTCATAGAACGATTAAACGAGATCGCGCGGAAGCGATATGAACTCGGTTTACGAATGGTGAAACAGCATGAAATCGCAACGCTTGGATTAAAGACGCCACAGACGGGCGGAGTAAGTCGTCTGTTTCTTCTAGAACCTCCTCCTAGAATTGAAACAAATGCAGAAGATCGTACCGGCACCGCGGATATTGGACTCGACTTTTTGAAGCAAGGGTTAATTTCGGATAAGCCATTGACCGTGCAGGCCATTGGAGCCGACCATCCGGAAAGGATTCCTGATAGTCCGAGCATAGATGCCATAGTAGATCAACCTGTTTCAAATGGGATTTCTGTTTCCGGGAAATTACGCGGTTCGGATTTTGTTAGGAATCAAGCCAGGAAAGAAGAAATTGTTCCGGAGGTCACAAAGAAGGATAAAGATATAATGGATTTGGAAATTTTGGAACTCGATCCCGGCAAAGAAGTTTTTCTGGAACGATGGACGAAAAACAGGACGTTTGGCCTGCTTGACCTTCGGGATTTTACCGCTCCTTCACCGGAGTCTTTGCATCTGGGATGGGATACCGGTCCCAGACCAAGAAAGATTCTCCTGCCCGATGTTTCTCTGTGGAGTGAAGAAGCGATAAACGAGGCTCTTCATCGCGGAACCAATGAATTAAGCGTGCAAACAAACAGGGACGGCCGGTTGCCGGAAACTTTCATCAAGGCACTTATGAAGAATGCGCCGCAGAAAACGACGAAAATGGGTGACGAGGAAAATTTGGGTTTGCAATTTTTTAGATTAAGCATAGATACGGTACGGGATGATAGCAATATAGCGGCTGACGAGTATGCGCATATCCCACCGGATCAATTAAAGCGCATCGCAGACGCCATTCGACTTGCACAGTGGGATGCGGCGCTTGTTTTGCCGTACACAAACCTATCTAAAGATGAATTGGAGATTATACATCGCAGTAAATTGCGCAAGATATATTTTCCTAATATGCATGTTTTTACTTTCGCTAATGTAGATATATCAGGATATCAATCTAAAAACGGTCCGGTGATTCTTATGAAAATACCTAATATTGAAAACGCACTGGCAGGTATGTTTGAAACAATGCCGCGATTTTTACCTGACATCGAACATATGAATGAAAATGAATTGGTAGCGGCCATCGAAGAGCTTGGTAAGTTAAAAGTATTAGAGCCAGCTTCACCCAAGCCGGGCATTGAGTCCCTGGATGTTTCAAGGCCGCGAAGGGATGATATCGAAGCCGCGTACAAGGCAGCGGAGCAATATTTAAGATTTTTAAAAGAAAGAAAAAAAGGAAAATTGATATGGGAGACCGGTAATTGGAGTTCTTATATAAATAAATTTGCGGATGAGCTGGAAGAGTACAGAAAATAGCTCCTAAAACAGTTTATGCACGAATCATTTCCACCGGTCGAAAAACCAATAAGCTATAAGAAAGATGCTTATGAAGAATTGCTGAAAAAAGGCGAAAAACGAAAATCGCGTTTTATTCTGGCCGCCCTGGCCGCCATTGGTCTGCATGCGCCGCTTACGCCGCAAGGCAGGGAGATCATGGAATCGATTCTGGGAACGATCGAGATGAAGGGCGTGGAAGGCACTTATGAAATTTTAGAACCGCAATCAGAAGTTGAGAAAAAAGAAATCCTGGAACGTATGGAAAAAAGATTGAAAAGGGCGGATGCCGATGGTTTGGAAGCATACAAAGGCGAGCAGCGGAAAAAGTTGGATCAAGGCGAGCCGGAATCTCTTAAAGAAATGTTTTTTAATCTCGAAAGGTTGAACGGCGTTCCGGCGCCGGAAGTCGAGGCGGCAGAACAAAAAGCGGATGAGATGATCAGTAAATTTAAGTCTCAAATGAAAGGAGAGATTTCCAGGGGCTTTATAAATGTAGTTGTTCATGAGATGTATGGCAATAACAGTAATTATGAATGGGGACAGGGGTCGGTGGTTAAGTACTTTAATACGGGTAAAAGAAACTGTGTCTCGATCGCTACCGCGGAACAAATTGTGCTTGAAGACGTTCTTTCCGATCTGTCGGAGGAAGTCAGGTCAAAAATCCATATCGGTCGTGAATACCAAAAGCAACATGTCATGGCTACATTGACATTTGATTCACAAGTTGGAGATATCAAGCCCGTTACCTTGAGATTAGAACCGCCGGTCGGCTCAAGAGCTGAAAACGAATCTGGAACGGCGTGGGTCTCATTAAATACGCAAAAACAAGCCCTGGTCTCCGATAAATTCGTAGCCGTAAAATCAGCCGGAGGGGGCAGGATAAAATCTACGCCTGACTTAATGATCGTGAGCGATCAACCGGTGAATGAAGGTATCGCCATAGAAGGCGCGTTGCGCAGTTCTGATTATGTTGAGCGAATCGTCAAAGAAAGAGACATCAAGCCGGTGGTAAAAGAATTTAAACCAACCGAAGGAGCCATGGATTTGATAATTTTAAAAGAAAATATGGAGCCGACGTTGGATGAAGTCAGAAAGCAGATTGATGAGGCATTGAAAAAACCGGATTATGAACAAACGGTTGAGTTAAAAGATATTAAAAAGATAACACCGGAAATTGTAAAAGAGATTGCAGAAAAGAGTAAAAAGAATAAATTAAATATTCATGCTGATATCAGCGAATGGGATACTGAATTGATAGAGGAGCTCCTGGTGTCTGATATTGAGAAATTCTCAATTGATTTTGGAGATAAACTAGAAATAAATAAATTGATTGAATCTGTTCAAAAAATAATAAAAAATAGGATGGTTAGTCGTATACCAGTTATTCGAATCGTATTTTCACAACGGTTAGCCGGAACGGTGTCGGGTGGGCGCGCCGGGCTTACTTTTGATGAATCAACGTTATTGGCAAAAATGATCTCAGGACTGGAGGGTCCGTGGGATTACAAGATTGAATTAAAGGGTTTAAATGTTTTAAGTACCGTTGAATTAGAAACTATTGAAAAAGCAAAAAACATCACGATAATGTTGCCTGATTATCAGATGACTATGGAAGATTATGATTTATTGGAGAGTATTTTAAAGTCAAAGGCGACTATTGTATTAAATCCTGCATCATATGCCATGGCCATAAGCGGCATGGACAAAACCAGTAAAGAAAAAGTGTTGGATCATCCGAATATTAAACCGGATATAAGATATAATGTGTCATATGAACAAAACATGCGACTTTTTGAATTGATGAATGACTTATTACACAAAAATCATCTTCATGCCAAGGAATTGAAGCAGCAGATTTACGAAGTGCTTGTGGCGAGTGGCGTGTACACATTAGAACCCTAACGACTTCCTTGCGCCCTGAAACCAGACTTCTCCATACATGGGTTTTTTGCCTTCAGGTTGAACGAAGGTGAGTTCAAGTGACGATCCATCAACGCAAGAAAAAAACGGTCGGTCGTAATAATGGAATAATTCACCGGGATTCGTCCCTTTGTTTTCATGTCCGACAGCTGCGACCAGAATTTTCAATCTTTTACCGTTAATTATTGTCCAGGCTCCGGGCCACGGATTGCAAGCGCGAACTTGACGATCTAATTCGATGGCGGGTCTTGTGAAATCCAGTCTCCCGTCATCACGCGATAGAATTTTACAATAGGTTGCTTTCGCATGATCTTGTTCGCGTGGTTGTATTTTACCTTCAAGATAGCCGGCTAAAACGTCTTTAAGCATGTCAGCGCCAAGTTTCGACAATCGTTCGGACATGGTGCGACTGTCGTCTCGGGCATCGATTTTAACTTGTTTCTGCGCCAGAATAGGCCCATGATCCATTTCCGTGTCGATTTTCATGATGGTGACGCCCGTAGTCTCATCTCCGGCCGTGATTGCGGCCTGGATAGGGGAAGGTCCGCGCCAGCGAGGTAGGAGTGACGGGTGGACGTTTACTACGCCATGGCTCGGTATTTGCAAAAGCCAGTCCGGTAGGATTTTGCCGTAAGAAATAATTACAAATGCATCAATTTTGTTGTCCGTTGTGTCATTCCCGTGAAAAAGGTAATCCATGTCTTTCAGATCTTTTATTTTTTCCGGTTGCCAAATTGGCTGTATTCCTAATTCTTCGGCTACGGCTTTTATAGGCGGAGGAGTCAGGTCTGCATGTCTTCCGACCGGACGATCCGGTTGCGTGACGATGCCCGCTATTTTGTATCCTTTGTCTTCTGCGAGCGCTTTTAGAGAAGGCACCGCAAAATCAGATGTGCCGAAGAAAATTATTTTGTAGGCCATGTTATTAAATCGGCGTGGCGAATTTTAAAAGCGGACTGTCTTTGCCTTTAACGATTTCCATGGCGCGATCTATAAAAAGTATTCCATTCAAATGATCCGTTTCGTGCTGAAAAACCGTTGCGATATAACCCTTCGCGTCTAGTTCGATGCGACGGTTGTGTCTGTCGAGCGCCTTAACGCTTATTTTTTTAGAACGAGAAACCATACCCCAAACGTTCGGTACGCTTAAACATCCCTCTTCGTTCATGATTGTAGAATCAGAAAATTTTGTAATTTCCGGGTTGATATACGCTTTCGGACTTTCCGGGTGGTTAACGATGAACACCCGGATGTTTTTTCCTACCTGGGGAGCGGCGATGCCGACGCCATCCGCGACTTGCATGGAAGCGATTAAATCATCGATGAAATTTTGAAAATCAGGAGTGCCTATAATATCAGCTTTAACCTCAAGCGACCGTTCACGCAGTGACGAGGTTGGTAGAGTGACAATGGGAAAAGCTTTAGCCATTATAATCGCGATTTTAGCAGAAAAAGGCGATCGGGTCAAGATCAATGATAGCCTGTTTCTTTAGTTCATTTAGAACGGCTTCGATTTTTTTAAGATCAAGCGCGAGCGGAGCGACTAAATGCAAGATATGGCGTTCAGTACTGTTTTTAGGCCTGAACGCTACAGGATAAGGTCCGCGTATTTCTATGCCCGGTATAAGTTTCGATGAGAGCTTTTGTTTTATCTGTTCTGCTGATTCCTGGTTTCCGGTAATGATGATTTTAATGAGATATGAAGCGGGCGGATAGCCGAAAGCCTTTCGTTCTTTTAGTTCTTGTTGCCAGGCGTTTTTTAATCCATCTACCGTGAGCCAGCTTCGGCAATCCTCCAAAATTTCATCAGACCCCTGGACGGTTATTTTACCGTCCGCGTTAAAGACCTTTGCCGCTAAACGCCGCCAATTGATGATAAGGCGTTCACGACGACGGATATCTTCTGTCATGCCGCCTATCAGTGAAAGATCGGTTATGACTAGGTGTCCGCTTTTAGGAAAATTCAAAGAATTGAATTCCGATATGTCGACGATTTTCAGGGCAGCGTTCTGCGTATATTTTTGTAGTTGCCCCATGATCCGATCTTTACCTGTGCCGCCGCGGCTAAGATCAGCACCGCCGCAGTTTGGACAGATTGAAGTGAGGTCGGTTTTTAGCCCGCATTTTTTGCAACATGCTAAAGACGCGGTCATGCCCAGTTGGTAACCACAGGAGGCACAAACCGCTCGCCAGCCGCAATCGCGGCAGATTAAGCCGCTTCTAAGACCCTTGATCGGATGGAGAATAATGGTAGGGATGTTCGTTTGTAGCGATTCGTCTATGGACCGCAGGGTCTCCGGAGTAATGGCGTCGATTTCTGATTTTATGTTGGATTTAATATTTTCTAATTTTAGATGTACGGTGATTTCAGGAATTACTAAATTATCGAAAGAATTTTGAAGGATAGGGGTTGTAGAAAAAGAAATTATCGGTAATTCAGGTCGGAGTGATTCAGAAGTTTGGATTATCCAGCGAGCGTCAAATCGCGGAGAAAGTTCATCTTGTTTAAAGTCATCATTTTCTGGTTCGTCCAATAAAACGCAATCAGCGATAATTGATAACCAAGCGCCTAGTCGTGTAGCGACCAAAGTTTTTATGTCGCCTTTCACGAAACGTGAAATATTTTTCCATGCTTGTCCGGCCGGAGTTTCGGCCGTGAGCAATGGACATTCGAGCCGTTCGGAAATACATTTTGCACCGTGTTGCCAGGGTGTAATTATCAAAGATCTGCCTTTTTGTCGAGAAGCTTCGTTTAGCAGACCGAAATCACCGTTTAATCTATCAACAAGATACCGAGTTGATCTTTCCGGGTTAAAAGAAAGCTGTTTTGTACTATTTACCGCGGATTTCGTACTAGGTATTTGGCGGCGTTTGGGAAGATGTCTTATCCAAGAATGTAGAATCGTAGGCTCTGAAACGAAAACATGCCGCGCAGTATTTTCGAGAAGTTTTATCGTTTTTTCTCCCAAGCATAAAACAGGATCTGACGATTCCAATTTAATGATTTTATCCTTGAATAAACTGTCGCTTTTAATATCTACTACTAGCGCTGGAATGGTTTTTTTTCGAAAGGTTACTTGTATTATATCACCAAGAGCAATCGATGATTTTTCATCGATTAAATAATCAAACCTTTCAACACCCGGTACGGTTCGTATTGCGGGTACAACGGTTATAAAAAGCATATAAGATCAGCGTACCTGGTACGAGGCGTCTCATCGTACCGCAGACGTTGTGTTTAAACGACATCAAACCTAGCCGTAAGATACCCTACCCCGAAAGGTGCTTCATAGCACAGTTTCTTGCTTTCTACTTTCATCTCGTCAAGCGTGCCAAGCATGGTCATTATTGGTCGATATCCGCATTGGGCGGAGTTTTCCACGATATCAGGCGATAAGTTTATAAGCTCCGCATGGTTATTATTGGTAATTGCATCATCAACGGCTTTATCGAACAGCGGGCCTTCGGTCGAAGCTCCGCCTGGTGAATCCGCGTTTAATTTATGAGACAGGTCTGAACTGGCAATGATGGCCACGCGGCTTGATTCGGCGTGTAAAATACGTTTAAGTTGTTTGCCGAATTCATAATGAGCCTTGCCGTCCAGCATGGAAGGGGATATAGGAAGAAGTTTCCAGTTATTGATATGCTGCGTCAGCAAAAAAATAGGAACAGTGAACCCATAGTCCAATTCTTCAGTTGAAGTCAGGGTAAAAGGAATTTGTTCATCACGCATTTTTCTTTGGATGTGGTCCATCATCAGAAAATCGCTTTTAGCCGTAACGGTTGTAGAAAAATCACCGAATGCCTTGAAATTACCTGAATATTTCGGTGACAGGTTGATGCTGTAGGCATCAGGATAACGGGCGCCGTGAGGTGCGATGACACAGACGGTTTCCGGTTTAGCCAGATACAGGGCCTGTTCGACTTCCTGTAAAGCCGAAACGGTGCAGGATAATTTATCGCGATGGTCTTTGCCTATACTCGGCATGAGAAGCGGGGAGTGAGGAACGATAGCTGCGAAGACAATCATATGTTTTTTATATTGAGGCCACGGTAGTATCAGAGTTGTTGTTTATGGATTCGATATTTACCACATCTCCCATTGGATAATTTTTTATCACCGCATCAGGAATGGTTACGACGTTCGTCCATTTCCAACCCATGGATTCAAAAATCGTAGCCGATGGTATAGCCCTTAAAGCCCCGTTTTCTTTTATATAGACCGCAGGATGGCTTACCGACCGTACCAATTCGCCGTCATGGATTTTATAAGGTTCACCTTCTTCGTAGCTTTGCAGGGTCTTTGTCGTTACCTGCTTGATGTTCCTGCCCCTGAAATACAGAGTGAATAAAATCCTGTCAGGTATTAAGTGGCGTGTATTGTCTTCTATGTACCAAAGAGTTTTATCGGTTTTATTCTGCATGACAACGCCTTGAGGAAAATCTATGTCCACTGTGATTTTCAGACCGATCGGATATTCTTCCAAATCAGAAAATTCCACATCTTCGACCTCGTCTTCGTTGAATCCGAATTTTCTAAAAGCTTCCATGTTCGCGATGTGTCTGCGTTCTTTATCGGATAATAGCCATATTTTACCGCTCGGATCTTTGAGTAGAGCGTATTTTGGAAATTTTATAATTTCTCCCTCGGGATAAGAGGAGAGTTCGGTTTCGGATACGATGATTGCTTTGGAGGGATCAACCAGGGATTCCAAGACCGCCCGTGAGGCGAACGGACGTTTTTCGCCATTTCTGATTAAAAATATATCCCCACTGTTTTTTGCTTGAACCAATGAACCGTCAGGATATTTTAAGCTAAACCACCTACGCCAGATTTTCCATAAATTCAAGTTTCCATTTATGTGCGGCGTATAACTATAAAGCATAGCCGTAGCGTTATTGACCGGTACGATGATTTCGCCATCTATGTTGATAGGTTTACCAGGAGCTTTGCCGGCAATGGTCTGACCGTTCATTAAAATTTGCAATAAGTATTTTTCCCTATGCTGTTTAGCCGCCCATTCCAATTGCGAGGCAAAGCCTTTGAAATCCTGGATTGATGGATCGTCTTTCGCGCAACTATCGCAAACTCCATAACCGGTAGCCCAATCAAATTGTTTTTCCGTGGGTGCCGGATCTTCGACCAGGGATTGTTCTTTTTGTAAAAGCACCAAAAGGTATTTTTGGTTTAATTTATACGAGTTTGCAACGCGCCAAATGATTTCCGGTGCGGTTTTTGGCACGCCGTCAATATCTGTAGTCCGGTAATCAGCCAAGGTTCCTTTGCTTCGTAAAAATTCGACCATCCGGTTATAAGTCATCCCATTAGTGTCAAAAATGTCTTCATCTTGTAATATTTGGTTTGGATCAAAACCTGAATTTAAATTTAAAGCTTGTGCCTGCAAAGGCAATAAAAACATGCTATTTAAAGCCAAATCTATAACAAGAAATTTGGTCATTGTTTTCCTCAGCATGCAATGATGTTACCACAAGCTCAACGCCTTTAGGAAGTCATGTTACTATGAAATATACGATGAACGGCAACCGGCTCTGGATAATACTGATTTTTTTTGTATTTATAGCCTTAAGTACGCTGTTTTTTGTTATCCCATCCGTCGGAACCCGTGTGTTTTTAAGTCCGGATGAGACGGCTGCCGCCGTATCCGCAAGAAGCTTCGGATCGAATGGGACCATGCTGATTTCGAGTCAAAATCATATCTATTACCCGTGGTTACATCCAAGAAGTTACGTCACTGTAAATAACGGTATTGCGCCAGTTGGTTTTTTGGGGTTGCCCATGATCCTAGGTATTCTTTTGAAAATATTTGGCGAATGGGTATTGGTATTTTTTGTTCCGTTACTCGTTCTTTCAGTGATTTTTCCTCTGTGGAAATTATTGGATAATTTGAGTCGAAATTCGCGTCTTTTGGCTATATTCCTCTGGCTGACTTTTCCTACGGTTATTTTATATGCCAACCGTGGTTTATTCCCGAACTTACCTGTTGTCTGCCTGATGTTATGGAGTTTGTATTTAATAAAAAAGCACAAATACGCAATTACTTTTGGGTTAGCGGGCATATTGATTGGATTCTCGCTCGCCATCAGACCAATCGAGGCGTTTTGGATTTTGCCGTGGGTAACTTATTTTGTAATCTTCGAAATGTCTCTCAAGAAAGACCAAAGAAAAAAAATGCTCGTTTATTTTTTTGTTTTTTCGCTGATACCGATTATTTTATCTTTATTCGCTTCCTGGAAAACTTACGGATCACCGCTAACCATCGGTTATTGGTTGAGGGATCCGGTTAGTGAGATTAATAACGTATCGAACACCGGGAATTCAGTCACGTTTTTACCATTCGGTTTTCATCCCAGAAACGTTTGGTTTAACGTTAAAAATTATTTATTGGGTTTTTTAGGTCTGTGGACCGCTTTTAGTCTGATCGGCTGTGCTGTTTGGCTCAAACAAAAAAAGAATGTTTGGCTGGGACTTATTTCTGTCTGGACTATATTGTCTTTGGTCTTTTTTTACGGCAATTCCATCTATCAGGATCATGTCGGATTTAATGTAACTTCACTCGGCAATTCCTATTTAAGGTATACGCTACCACTCGTTCCTATCATGATCGCGAGTATGGCGTATTTATGGAATTGGCTGGAAAAAAATATTAATCGCGCAAAAACAGGTTATTCGCTCATGTTGGTCATAGCGTTTTTTGGATTTTTTGGAATCTGGCTATCCGGCGGTAAAGATGATGAAAATATTTTTAAATCAGCAGTCGAATTGACAAGGTACGAGAGTATAAAATCGACCAGTCTTGCTTTAGGAACTAATGCCATAATCTTGTCAGATCGCAGTGATAAGATTTTTTTTCCGGATTTTATGGTTTCGAGTCCCATGCCTGCGAACGATAAAGTATTGGAGGTTGTAAAAAATTCGGATTATCCGGTTTTATATTTCGGGACCACGGCCTCTAAAGATGAAATAAAAAAATGGAACAAGGACGGCCTGGCATTAGTGCCTTTATATCGTACGGAAAACCAGGTTATGTATAAAATTGTCGAGTTTTCCATGAGTATCGAACCATGAATATTCCGCGCCCCATAGTCGTTATTTTTTGCGTACTGCCATGGATCGGTGCGATTTTTGGTTTTACGTATCTTTGCTTGTTGCGGTTTCCACTCAACGGGACGTTCAAAGCGGAAACTGCCATGGATGGTAAAAGCGCCTGGATCAATCCGCTTTTACCAGCCGAACGGACGACTGTTCCCGGCCTGCAAGTGGATAACTGGACGGGTCAGCGAGTTATAGGAGATCCGACTTACTTTACAGCCAGGGTACCAGGTCCTTATGAAAATGTAATGGTTGAATTGGAATATCGTCCCGTCCATCAAACATTGGCCGAATTCGGCGTTGTCCACGACGCAGAGGGCAAAGATCTTGAATTGCGCCCGCTATATTCCGAGGAGCTTGAACCTGAATCCTGGAAAAAAGCCAGTTCCGGAAATATTTCAGGTTACGTCAAAATAGGTGTAAAAAATGAACGGCTCGCTGATCCCAATCCGAGCGGTTTGGCGATTTGGGACTCGTCTTCCAGTATGCCTCTTTTAGAGGATTTTACGGATTCTGAAAAAATTACAGCCGTTTCGCTTCGGGGATCGCATGATTTTTATTTGGTTCCTGCCAATGGAAAAATTGATGTCACCTTCGCGATCCAGGCGGCTAATCGCGAACTGGGAACGGATTTGGCCGCTGTACGCATATTTCGTGGCGATCGGGAAATAAAACAGGAGATTTGGAGTGAAAGCGGTAGCCGGGAAACAAGAATGGGAAAAACCAGCGAACACAGAATCTTGGTACAGTCAGCCGAGGCCGGAGTATATCGTATTTCATTTATGGCCGAAGATGATATTTTTATACGCAGCATAAAAACGACGAGCCAAAGATGGGTGATCGGACCGCGTATCTATTTTGGCGATATCGTAGGCTATGCAACTACGACTTTTCCCGGAAAAGCCATTACTAATTCAAGGCACATAGTAGCCGAAACTTTCCATAATGAAGGATTGCAAAAGATGTCATTTAACGATCAGGTTAAAAAAATATCTAACACGCATACTCCAACCCGATTGGATAGAACGGATCTCGTTGAAGAACCGGTCGTATTGTATGCGCCTCAAGGTGATGTAAAAATTATTGGCGACGGTTTTTTTGCTTTGCGCGATGATGCTTTTTTTGAACCAAAACCGCGCCGTCTAACCGATACTACTGAAACGGACAAGGAGCATATACAGGCCGTTATTACTCCGTACGAAAAGCCTGAAAAATTGGAACAGGGATGGTATCGGTCGCATTTTAATTTTACGATAAACCCATCTCTGGATAGAATCCGTTTTGTTGTTTCTACGCCCGGTATAGCATCACGCGCCGGTGCTTTGGATATCAGATCGGTTAAATTGACCTATACTCGTAGCATGAAGGGAACGGGCGATTATTGGAAAATAATTAAACAAGAATTAGCGAATGCCTGGCGGCGATTATAAATATGGAAATAAAGGAATTTTTTAAGAGATTCATCGTGCATTTGGCTCTGGCTTGCGCTTTTTGGTATACAGCAGTTCTCGCCATGGAACGTCTAATGCCGGGGTCTATTGCGCCTTTTGTAAATTTACCGGCGATAGGTCTATTGGTTTTTGCGTTATGTGTAGTCGCTTCTATTTATGGGCGAGAAGCGACGAGCACGATCGGAGTTTTAATCATCGGGATGCTGATTTTGATCGGTGGCATACTATGGTTTTGGACCAGAATCAACGATCTGGGAAGATTAGGCATGGCGCTCGAAGCCACCGGCGTTGTATTGTCGACTGCCTGTGTTTATTCTTTATTTAGAAACCAAACAACCAATCATTAGCAGTTAGCATCCGGTAGTTATCATCACAATTATTAATAAGGGCCAAAAACTTACTTTTAAATTTAACTTCCCACAACTATGATAGACTGTTTATTTTGTAAAATCATCGAAAAAACAATCCCGTCGGTCGGTGTTTACGAGGATGAAGATGTCTATGCTTTTTTAGATATCAAACCGGTAAATCCCGGGCACGTCTTAGTTGTCCCGAAGATGCACAGCGAGGGATTCCATGATGCCAATCCGGAAGTATTAAAAAAATGGATCGTGGCCACGCAAAAAATTTCAAAAGCAATTATGGTCGCTCTTGGAACGGAGGGTTTCAATTTGGAATTGAATAACGGAGCGATTGCCGGTCAGCTTATTCCGCACCTGCACATTCATATCATACCGCGCCGTTTGGATGACGGACTAAAACATTGGCCGGGAGTGGCATATGAATCGGGTAAAGACATAGAAATCGCGGAAGCTATAAAGAAAGAATTATAATATGAATAGGTCGAAAGATATAAAAATGATTAAAACATTTTCAATCAGAATTCCAGAATATCATGTTCGTAAAAAACCTGATGCCAAAGCCATAGGTTTAAAGCTGGACGAAATCATCAAAAGGGAATTTATGAGCCGACGTTTGGCTATCCGTTGCATTAGCTCGCAAGAACATAAAAGAAAATCAATCAGCGACCTGGTGCGAATCGTAAAACGCCTAGGAACTGATCGCTATGATTCTTGCCGCGTCGGCGACAGGTACGGCAACCGCGAAGATAAGTGCATTGATTTTTTTGCGCTGGATTTTAAAGTTTCACCAAAATCAAGAATGCTGGAGAAGTTTATCGAGCCTTTTTATTCCTGGCCGATCTCGGTAAACCAAAAACCGATCAGGCTTGATTTAGCGATTCTTTATGAACGCTCAAAAGTTAAAAGAGTGGTTCATACCTATGACGGTCAGCGCAAAAAACGAGATGGATTTGTTTTTAAGGATCAAAACAACAAGCCGGAAGCTATAGTGGGGATTATTAAGATTCTTTGAAATATCAGACCAGGCTAATATTATATTCTTGATTCAATTGATTGTCCGCGCCATTTCCAAAGATATTTGAACCAACTGGCGATGTGGGCGCGAGTGGCGCGGGTTTTTATTACGTTTAAAAGCAGATTATTGATTTGCGCAGAAGCGCGTTGGAAGGCGTGATGGATCACGATGTCTGGTAGATAAGTTACGCGATAACCGGTCTGCCAGATACGTCGGCATAAGTCTACGTCTTCAAAATACATCCAGAAGCGGTCGTCAAAACCATTAACCAGTCGCCAGACATAACTCGGTATAAACATGGCCGAGCCTTGCACCCAGTCCACCGAGGTTTCGCAGGATTGATCAAAATCGTGCATTAAAAAATGTTTGATATATTTTTGTCCCCATTCTGTTTTATTGAACCACGTTCTTTGCACGATGGGCATATGCCAAGCCGGAAAGCGGCGGCATGAATCTTGCCTTGAACCGTCAAAATTGCGCAGCTTGGGTGCGATTAATCCAGTGTCCGGCCTCGCTTCCAGGTAATCGACCAACTTGTTTAAGATTTCAGGATCAACAAGATTGGTATCAGGGTTTAGAAGAAAATAGTACTTAGCATCGATTCTTTCGGCTGCAAAGTTCATGGAACGTCCAAAGCCGTAATTTTTTTCACGTATTATGACTTTGGCGTCAGGCAAGTATTCGGGTACTTTTTCATGAACCTCAAGATCTGTTGAATTATTATCAACTACGAGCACCTTGGTCGGATAATTTGTCTTAGAAATTGCTTCGGACAGTGAACTCAAACACTCCGTTCCAAGATTATTGTACGAAACGATGATTACGGCTATATCAGTTGATTCCATCTTTTTGCGAATAATATTCTGTGGCACGCTTTAAGTCCTGGAAAGTTCCTGCATCAAACCAGCGTCCGTTGACTGGCATGGCACGTAATTCACCGCGTCGTAAAAATTCTGAATTCAAATCCGTTATTTCCAGTTCGCCGCGTGCTGAGGGCTTGAGAGAATCGAGTATTTCAAAAGCCGTGTGATCGTATAAGTATAATCCGGTTTGCGCAAAGTTAGATTTAGGATTGTTTGGTTTTTCCTCGATTGATTTTACTTTTTCGTATTCGTCGACCTCGACCACGCCGTATTGCCGCGGATTATCCACTTGTTTATAGAATATAACCGCGCCATGATCGAAGTTTTTGATCTGGTCAGTAAAAGATTCATCAAAAATATTATCACCCAAATGGACTGCAAAATTACTATCACCTATAAAATCTTTGGACATGGCCACAGCTTGTGCGATTCCACCCGGTTGATCCTGGATGCGGTAAGTGATCTGGCATCCTAATTTTGCGCCTGACCCGAGCAACTTAACAAAGGAATGTGCGTATTCCGGACCGGTAATAAGGAGGATCTGCTTGATTCCCGAATCAAGAAGTGTCTTAAGCGGGTAGAGGATCATGGGCTTGTTATAAACCGGAAGAAGATGTTTGTTCGTAATATCGGTAAGCGGAGACAGTCTGGTGCCACTGCCTCCAGCCGTGATAACTCCTTTCATTTCTCGTTTTTGATAGTTCGACGGTCTGGTTACGGACGTCGAAGAAACGGGGTTATGGTTTCGTTCATGAAGAACTAACGCGTATTTAATCATAGTATCGCGCAGGGCTATTTGGATAGGTCTAAGCCGTATGCCGAGCTGTTCCAGACGTGTGGACTGCAGAATACAGTTGGATCTCTGTTTTATGGCTAAGCCACGTTTGACGAGATCGGTTTCGTTTATCCATTCCGCATTATGATTCGGATCCACGTAAAATTTATACAAATCCATCAACTCGCGATGTTTCATAGAGCCCGGATTCACGACATGGAAAATTCCAACACCTTTTTTTTCTACCAACTGTTTGACCGCGTAGATTAGGTCTTCGACCACAGTAACGCTATTTTCGACATCTACGATCTGCTTGTAATGAGCTAGTTTGTTTATCAGATTGCGTTCATGCGGTTTCTCGTCTATCGGCATTCTGATTCTGGCGATACCTACGTTTGGATATTTTGATAAAATTAGATCAGCGGAATATTTGGTACGAGAATAAAAAGATGCTGGATTAGCGAAATCATTTTCGCGCCATCCTTGCGGGTCAGGGGACGGGCCGTAATAGATGCAACCAGATCCGATGTGGAGCAAATAGATGTTTCTTTTTAAGCAAGCATCGGCCAGGACGAGCGGACCGATCACGTTGGAGCGGGTAGTTTCCGTTTGATTGATTTCGCACCAATCTACGTTCGGTCGTCCGGTTTTTCCGGCAGTATTAATAACCGCGTCAGGTTGATATTCGTCCAGGGCTCGTGAAACGCCGAGTTCATCGTCGATTCGAACGTCAGTCAAAATCGCACCAGGCCACCTTTCGGCTAAGCGGTTTCCCAGATATCCCTTTCCAAAAATCATGATTTTCATACGTTTCTATTTCTTTATGGGTTAAAATTTAGATTTTGCCATTAATGGTCGCCACCATGATTCATTATCTTTATACCAATCAATCATTTCAATCAAACCCTGCCTAAAAGATATTTGCGGCCGCCATTCTAGTTCGCGACGAGCCTTGGAATCGTCAATGGAATAACGTCGGTCATGCCCTTGGCGATCCTGAACATGGGTAATAAGCGAAAGAGGTTTGTTTAAAATTTCAAGAACCGTCTTGACCACCTCTAAATTGGAAGGTTCGTACTCGCCGCCCAGGCAGTAGGTTTCACCGATCCGGCCGCGCTCTAAAATAGCTTCTATGCCGCGGCAGTGGTCCATGACATGTATCCAGTCTCTGACATAAAGTCCATCGCCGTAAATAGGAATAGGTTTGTCTTCCAGTGCATTTAAAATTACGACGGGAATAAATTTTTCCGGAAACATATAAGGTCCGTAATTATTTGAACAATTGCTAATCGTGACGGGCAGATCGTGAGTATGGAAATAAGCGCGGCATAAATGATCAGAAGCTGCTTTGGAGGCGGAATATGGGCTTCTCGGTTTGTAGAGCGTATTTTCATGGAATCTATCCGGCGTTGAAAGCGGCAGTGCTCCGAATACTTCATCCGTTGAAATATGATGGAACCGTTTAATCTGATCGCCACGGCATCTAATTTCTTCTAGGAGTTTATGAGTACCAAGTACATTTGTTTTTATGAAAACATCGCTATCGGCAATCGAACGATCGACATGGGATTCGGCCGCAAAGTGGACGACCGTGTCGACATCCTCCATGGATTTTTTCAAAGCCTCAGAATCACAGATATTTCCGTGTACGAATTTATAACCTGGATGATTTTCGATGTCCCGCAGATTTTCCGGATTGCCGGCGTATGTTAAAGCATCAAAATTGACAATCGAATCATTTTGATGATTACTAAGCCAATATCGGATAAAATTAGATCCGATAAAGCCGGCACCGCCAGTTACTAATATACGCATACTTGGCTATTAAGTTTTAACCAGCTAACCTTATCAAGACATGGATACACTATCAACCCCAGAAAATAACGTAAATTTCGCCAAATTACGCAATGGCGATAAGGTCGATATTGGAATTATCGTCGTGAGTTGGAATGTCAAAGATATACTAGTCAAAAATTTATCAGCCTTGTATGAATCGCGCGGCAACGTTACGTCGAGAATTATTGTCGTGGACAACGCATCAAACGACGGAACAGCAGAAGAAGTTAAAGCAAAGTTCCCAGACGTTACATTGATCGTTAATCACGAAAATGCGGGTTTTGCCAAAGCTGTAAATCAAGGATTGGAAGTAGCGAGTTCCAAGCATGTGCTTTTATTGAATCCGGATATGTTAGTTCAGAATGATTCGCTTCAAAAAACAATAGAATATCTGGATGCGCATGATGAGGTTGGTATCCTGGGAGCTTGGCTGATTAAGCCTGATGGATCGACCCTTCGATCGATTAGACGTTTTCCAGATCTTGTTTCACAGATCGTAATACTTTTAAAATTATCAAAAATATTTCCAAGTCTTCCGGATAATTATTCATGGAATGATTTTGATTATGCGGAGGAGAAGCAGGTGCCAAGCATCAGAGGTTCGTATTTTGCGATATCGGAAAATGGATTAAAAAAAATACCGCGGCTGGATGAGAGGTATTTTATCTGGTTCGAGGAAGTCGATTATTGCCGGTCTATGGCCGAAAGCGGTCTCAAAACCATGTACGTACCGAGCATAAAAGCTATGGATTTGTTCGGTCAGAGCTTCAGACAGCGGGCTTTATACTGGAAACAGAAGAATTTTACACGCTCCATGGAAAAGTATTTTTGGAAATGGAAACCGGGCGTAGGGGCTGCTTTGATTTCGTGTCTCAGACCATTCGTGGTGTTTGCTGCCTGGATACATGATTTGATGCTTCGTCCGTAATTTTAATTTATATGCCGCAAGTCGCCGTTCAGCTCATCGTCTACCGTTCTTCAAAAACTTTACCGACGGTATTGGCTTATTTGAAAAAACAAATATTTAAAGATTTGATTTTATTCGTTCAAGATAATTCCTGCGAAATTCTAGAAAATGAAAAAACAAAATCTATTCTAGATCAAAGCGGAATTAGATATCAATTGACTCTGGCCGAAAAAAATATCGGATTTACAGCACATAACGAATTATTTAAAAAACACGATGCATCGTATACGTTTCTTTTAAATGATGATGCTCTTTTGATGCCTGATTATTTAGAAAAACTTGTATATTTAATGGAAGAGAAAAAAGACTGCGCTTCGGCGAGTGGTTTGGTTTTAAGAATACCGGAAATAACGGATCAAGAAATTGTTAGGCCGTCACAAGACATGATAGATACGGCTGGCTTGGATTATAAATGTCTAGCGCGAATTACGGACAGGTTTGCGGGTTGCTATGTGCGGAATAAAAGACAAGAACTTAAAGAAACGCAAAAAGTTTTCGGCGTCTCAGCCTGCGCCGCGCTTTACAGGTCAAAAGCAGTCAAAGAAGTTTCTCCTGACGATACTTTTTTCGACAGCTCGTTTTTCATGTACAAAGAAGATGCGGAATTGGCCGTTAGATTAAAAAGAAAAAATTTTTCATCGCATTTGGTTCCTAGCGCGATAGCCTTGCACGCAAGAAGTATAAAATCGGAAAAATATGGATTACGAGAACGTATCAAAGAAGAGAGAAGTCGTAATGTTCGACTACGAATCTGTTCATATCGCAACCAGTGGATGATTTATATTTATCATTTTAGTTTCAAGCTTGGTTTTAAAGACATTGCTCTTTCATTTTTTTATGAAAAGGGCAGAAGCATTTTAGCTCTGGTTTCTTCGCCTTCGGTTTTTTTAAAATCTTGGGCATGGATACTAAGCAGCTTGTCTGCGGCCTTAAAGAAACGAAGAGAGCTAAAAAAACTTGGATTGGTTTCTCGTAAATTAATATGAATGAACTGCCGAAAATCGGACTCATCTATTTGACCTATCCAACAAAAAATTGGCAGGAAGATATTTCTAGATTTCTGACCTCGCTCCAAAAAATTTCTTATCCAAAAGAGCGAATAGAACTTATTTGCGTTGAATCGAGAGGTGATAGGCCGCCGATTAAACCGTGGTTTTTTGAAAATTGGATGCCAAAATCAGCGAATGAGCTGCCTAAAATTTCATATATTTTTTCTGATGAGCGGTTAGGCTTTGCCACTAATAACAACCTTGGTTATGAAAAAGCGCTTGAACTGGGATGTGATTATATAGAACTGACTAACGAAGATACGGATATTGATCCTGATTATCTAAAATACGCGGTAGAACGCGCTGAAAAAGATAATAAAATAGGTATCGTGCAATCGTTACTGCTCTTGGGTCAGGATCGTGATTTGGTTAACAGCATAGGAAATTCCTTACATTATTTGGGTTTTGGATATTCACGCGGTTACCGTTGGATCAAGGAGCATGCCCTGAATTTACTGGATCGCGAGCGCATGACCAATCCCGAATTAACAATCGGTTATGCTTCTGGAGCGGCCATGCTTATAAGAGTTCAGGCTTTGAAAGAAGTCGGATTTTTATTTGATGAGAAATTTTATTCTTACCATGAAGATACGGACGTATCGCTGCAATTAAAAATTCGAGGATGGAAAATAGTCCTGGAACCCAAATCCATTGTCTATCATTATTATGAATTCGCCAAACAAAAAATTAATTATTACTGGATGGAAAGAAACAGATATGTGATTATTTTTTCTTATTATTCTGATTGGATGATCTTGATTTTGTCACCGATGATTATTTTGATGGATTTTGGTATTTTATTTTTTTCTATCCTACGCGGCTGGTCTTTCATGAAATTAAAAGTCTACGCTGATTGGTTTAACTGGGATTATTGGGATTGGATTACGAGTCGCCGAAAAGCTATTAAAACAGCGCGAAAACTTTCCGAGCAGGAATTTTTTCAAGACACGGTATCTGAAATTGATTTTCAAGAAGAATCAGTAAAAAATCCACTACTTAAATATATCGGCAACCCACTGCTTGGAGCTTATTGGTTTCTTGTTTCAAAATTAATCCTTTAAACAGGATTCCCGTGGTTATTCTACGGCTAATGACCAGATTCCGGATTCGATGCCCCGGGAGGCGGCTATCTGTAATACACCTTTGTAATAAGCGAATGAATCAATTTTATCGAAATCCGCCAATTCTGAAATGCGATAACCGTCACGAGTATCAAGATTAATGACAAAAATTTTTTTATCGGTTGCAAAAAAGATGTCCCCGCCTTGCGCATGCCAGGCGGCGTCGGTAATTTTATCGGTTTGCCGGTAAATCAAGCTGGGTTCTTCTGTGGGTCGCCAGGTCCAAATTTCCGAATTATTGATTAAAAGATAGCTTGTTCCAGTATTATCCTTGAAGGGCTGTAAGTCTTTGGCTTGCGCCAAGTGATACTCTTCCGGATTGTTTCGTCCGACAAGCGAAAGCCAGTTTTGGCCATCGTTTAGGAGTACGTAATTTTTATCAAATTCCCAGAATTTCCATTTTCCATTCGGTAGAATAAAACCTTGGTCCGGTTTGGATTTGGCGATAAAAATCAAGCTTGAGGTACTCGTAACACTTTTTAAATCAGCTGTCTCAGATGCATCAATAATACCGTGAGCCATTGCTGCTCGATTGATCGAAGCGTCTCGTAAATTTATTGTAAGCAGTGAATTATTTGTAATTCCAATCAAGGAATCTGCTGTAAACCTGTAGTCGGAAGTTGGTAACCTTCCAAGGCTGCTGGCGTTTTTTATGTCGATAAGCCAGCTTTCTTCATCCGGAACGTCCTTTTGTTTGAGTAATACATAATCCGAATTCGGAGACCAGCTAATGGAATATTCCGTTCCTGTGGTATTTTCGATCAAAATTTTCTGTGTCTTATCCGTCAATAAATTTGTGATCAATCCATTAGTACTCGAAGTTATTTCTACTTTAAATAAATATCTACTATCAGGTGAAACCGACAGGGATTCGAAATTACCTGGAGATACAAAAATAGGCGTTGAATTTTTCCATAACCAGATATTGTTCATGAAAGTAACGAGTTCCGGTCTGACTTCCAGGTTTTTTAACCATTCATGATAGCCCTGTTTGTAAATTCTAAAATTATGCAAACCGGGCGGCATATTTTGTATGGTAACCGGCGTTTTATAGGTTGTTATACGATTATCTATGTCGATATCCGCGCCAGTAGGAAAACTATCTATAATTACAGTTCCATTGCGTTCAACTTTTCCCTTGTTGGTATTCCATCTGTATCCGGCTGTGTAAAAAACTAGTAAAGGAGCAATAACAAGAAAAACAAGTATAAAAATCAAGGGTATTATTCTTCGATGAAACGGTGGTGGCTTCATACGTTGACTAGGGTTTGGATATTAACTATCATCGTACCATGCCAGAGAGTAACCGTGGTAAAAAAAAATACCTGAAAATAGGAATCGCTGTAATTATATTGGCGATCGTTTTTTTTATCGGATATCGCCTAGGCTTGCAAAAGAAAAACAATAAGATTGAACAAAATGATACTGCATCATCAGATCAAATCATTAGAGGTTTGAATTCAGCTGCACCTAAAGATGTTAATTTACCGGCTGATTTTAAAGAATTTTGGGATCTTTGGCGTGAAATAAAGACACGCTATTATAAACAACCTGTAGACGACAAAACTTTGTTTTATGGTGCTATGCAAGGACTTGCCGCGTCAATGGGTGATCCGTACACGGTTTTCTTTGAACCAAAAACTGCCAATGAATTTTCACAGTCATTGCAAGGTAAATTTGAAGGCATAGGAGCGGAAATCGGAATTAAGGATGAGCAATTACAAATAATCGCTCCGCTACCGGATACACCGGCTGATAAGGCCGGGCTTAGATCCGGTGATGCGATATTGACCATAGATAAAACCGAAACAGTCAATATGTCAGTAGATCGTGCCGTTATGCTGATTAGAGGGAATAAAGGCACGCCAGTAGTCCTAGGGATAGGAAGAATAACTACAGAAAAAGATGAAAACGGTAAAGAAAGAAAGAAAGTTGATACTTTTGATGTAACAATCCTAAGAGATGTGATAACGGTAAAAAGCGTCATAGTAAAATACCGGGATAATGGTATAGCTTTGATAGAAATAAATCATTTCAATCAGGATACGATAGAACTTTTTAATGCAGCCGTTGAAGAAATCTTAACCAAAGATGTTAAAGGTATAGTATTGGATCTGCGTAATGATCCTGGTGGATATTTGGACCGGGCTACATATGTTGCCAGTGAATGGGTTGGCGATAAAGTAATCGTGATCGAAAAAAGGCAGGATAAAATCACTGACCAATATCATGGTACGGGCAAAGCCA
The DNA here is from genome assembly GCA_043818395.1 of Patescibacteria group bacterium. GTDB lineage: Bacteria > Patescibacteriota > Patescibacteriia > 2-12-FULL-60-25 > 2-12-FULL-60-25 > JBDRFZ01. The sequence continues at coordinate 1,022 of JBDRFZ010000010.1, read as the reverse complement.
GGTTAAAATCTATTCCTACGGTTGTGTTAGTTAACGAGGGTTCGGCCTCTGCTTCGGAAATAGTGGCTGGAGCACTGCAAGATTATGGTGTGGCAAAGGTCGTTGGAAAAAAGACTTTCGGTAAAGGCTCGGTACAGGATTATAATGAATTTCCGGATAATAGCGCCTATAAGATGACTATTGCCGAATGGTTGACACCGAATGGACGTTCCATTAATACAGTTGGAATAGAGCCGGATATAGAAGTTGAAAGAACAATTGAAAATTATAATGCCAATAGAGACCCACAATACGATAAAGCCATTGAAATTATCGGGGGCAAAACCACGTCAACCGGAGCAGAGGTTAAGACGCCGTAAGCCTAAAAACCATCAAGATGAAGCAGCGGTTCATTCCACGACCGCCGGTGGTATTATTTATCGCAGACGTGGAAAAAACATAGAAATATTTTTTATCAAAGATCCCTTTAACCGGTGGACTTTTCCCAAGGGAAAACATCAAGACGGTGAAAACCTGATACAGACAGCGCTTCGTGAAATAAAAGAAGAAACGGGTTTGACCGGATTGGTGTATATCGCACCTCTGGGCAGAACGTCATTCAGATTCCGGCGGGAAGTCGGCGTGATTCATAAAGTAGTTTATTATTTTTTATTCGAAGCTCCGCCGGACGCTAAAGAGAAGCTGGCTACTCCGGAAGAAGCTAGGACCGAAGATAAAGAACCGATTTTTGAAGCTAAGTGGGTTCCTATGGATGCGGCTTTTACGGTGAGCGGCTATAAAAATTCAGACCATCTTTTAGCCAGGGCTTTTAGGGTAATAGGAACTCGATTGAAAAAGACAAATTAATATAAGCGGAGCAGGTGTGTTATACTTTATTATATTGAACCCATAGCGAGTTTCAAACATATTCCTTCAAGTTCATCAGTGAGTAGGCGAGATATTTGAAACCCAAATGTGTTTCAAAAAGGATCTCGTAGCGTAGAGCGAGCTTTCGATAACTGTCTTCCCATGCGAAAGTTCGC
>JBDRFZ010000009.1:0-4699 GCA_043818395.1 Patescibacteria group bacterium | reverse complement strand
GCGAACTTTCGCATGGGAAGACAGTTATCGAAAGCTCGCTCTACGCTACGAGATCCTTTTTGAAACACATTTGGGTTTCAAATATCTCGCCTACTCACTGATGAACTTGAAGGAATATGTTTGAAACTCGCTATGGGTTCGTTTAATGACAAGATGCCATTTTGTTTGGCTGTTTGTCAATTGAACGTCCGTTTTGTTTTGAAGCGACTATTCCGTTATCATTCAGATATCCGAGTCTATAGGAAAACAGTTAAGTTAACCAGTTAGTCTCGTACAGACTATTCAACCGCGGTATGAAGAATATCGAATTTCCAAGAGATGAGAGGCTGCATTCTAAGGGTGTAGAGTGGTGGTATTGGAACGGCTTTTTAACCGATGAAAAGAATAGGAACCATGCTTTTATGGCCTCGCTTTTTAGGGTTAAAATTCCCGGACTGCGTTCTTTTTGGTTTATTCATACCTTCATCACTTCAATCAAAGATAAAAAGTTCGATCCGTATATTCGGTTATTTTTTAAAGGTTTGGATCGCGGCAGTTTTCCGCGCGGCAAATTGGAAGCAGGGTCTCGAGGTGTTTTTAGGATTATCCAAAAAAACAGCTCTATCTTTGACGTTCAAATCCCTCGATTGAAGCTTCATTTAGTCTCTGTCAAGCCACCCATGAAAACCGGCGGTACGGGGCATTTCGATTTAAAAGCTTCAGAGAGCGCTTCTTATTCGTTGACGCGCTTAGAAGCTAGCGGCGAACTAACGGATAACGAGAAAGTTTTAGCTGTTAAAGGTTTAGCCTGGATGGATCATCAGTGGAGTCCGGTTAGGTTTGATAATGAACATGCATGGGATTGGTTTAGTATTCAGCTTGATGACGGAACCGATATTTCGGTTTTTGATTTCGGACGTCGAGTCCATGCTAGGCTCGCTACCATTTCTTTTCCGGACGGAAACGTTGCAGCTACCGAAAAAATAATATTCAAAAAAATCGGGGATGCTTGGAAAAGTTTGGTTACGGGCGCGGAGTATCCTCTTTCATGGAAAATCGTAATACCCGAGCATGGAATTGAAATGAGAGTTGATCCTGTGTCAAAAAATCAGGAGATGATTTTTGGCCTTATGAATTATTGGGAAGGGCCGATTTCAGTCAAAGTCACGGTTAATAAAAAAATTGTATACGGTCGCGGGTTTATGGAGCTGGTAGGCAAGCGCTGGGGTAAAAGTTATTTTAAGTATTTGTTTCAAAAATTTTATCGATTTCGGCCGTAACGAGACGGATCGCGGAATCTTTAATTTCCGGATCGTCAGTAGGTATTTCTACGGTTACTTTGTTTTTATAGCAATGCAACGAAGGGATTATGCCGGCACGTAAACACGGTGCGCTAACGCTATTAATAAAAAAAATAGATTGTTGAAAATTTTTCCAAAGGAAATCTTTGGTTATTTTATTTTTGGCAGTCGACCAGCTTGGCATAGTCTTTGGCTAGTTTATTACAAACGACGGTATCAGTCAGCAGGCCTGGTATCAAAGTTGCTAAAGAATCGCGTTTTTGTTACCTTTCGCACATGGCAAAAAAAATTCATTTGAAGAAAACGGCGTAACCGTGGTTGGTAGCAAAGAATTTATCGTGACCTATGATCCGGCCTTGACGCCGACCGTCGGAAGCATTGATACGCCGATTCGCAATCTTAAAGCCAACTAAATATGGACCCAAAAAAAACTTTTTACGTAACCACGCCAATTTATTATGTAAACGATGTTCCGCATATCGGTCATTTTTATACCAATGTCGCGGCCGATGCCCTGGCCAGGTATCATCGTTTATGCGGTCAGGATGTGATGTTTTTAACGGGTACGGATGAGAATAGTCAAAAGAATGTTAAAGCCGCAGAAAAGCTTGGTCGCACTGATATCCAAAATTATATTGATGAAATGTCTGCCAAGTGGCGTGAGACCTGGAAATCTCTTGATATTACTAATGATGATTTTATTCGTACGACCGAAGAACGTCACAAAAAGGCTGTAGAAAAATTTTGGAATGCGGTTTATGCCAAAGGTGATATCTATCAAAGTGACTATGAAGGTTATTACTGTACAGGTTGCGAAGCTTTTGTTTTAGAATTCGAGCTGGTTAATGGAAAATGCCCTATACATAAAATAGAACCTGAATTTATTAAGGAAAAAAATTGGTTTTTTAAACTTTCTGCATATCGCGAAAAACTTTTAGAGCACATTGACGCTCATTCGGATTTCATTCAACCTCAAAGTCGCCGCAATGAGGTCAGGAGTTATGTTGAAAAATTCATGTCTGATGTGAGTATTTCTCGCGAATCAGTTAAATGGGGCATACCAGTTCCGAATGATCCAAAGAATGTGATTTATGTTTGGTTTGATGCGCTCATTAACTACATTTCTGGCGTTGGATATGGCACAGATGAAGCGACTTTTAACAAATGGTGGCCAGTAGACGTTCATTTAGTGGGTAAGGATATCATTAAATTTCACTGCGCACTCTGGCCGGCTATGCTCATGTCTGCTGATCTTGAATTGCCAAAAACAGTTTTTGCTCACGGTTTTTTTACCGTGAACGGCGACAAGATGTCCAAATCTCTTGGTAATGTCGTGGATCCAAAAGAGATTTGCAGTAAATATGGAATTGATCCCGTGCGTTACTTTTTGTTGCGCGAAATAACTTTTGGCGGTGATGGTAATTTTTCACTAGATCGCTTAGCCGAACGATATGCAGGAGATTTAGGCAATGAATTTGGTAATCTAGTTTTACGCGTGACAAGCATGCTTCAAAAATATTCTGATGGCGTAGTTTCTGAAAAAACAACGAATGAAATTAACGAAGCCTGGAGTTCGTATCACAAGGCTTTTAAGGAATTGAGATTTGATATAGCTCTAGATGTTATTTGGAAATTGATACGTGAGACCAACCAATCAATTGATACAAATAAACCCTGGGCTTTAGCTAAAGAAGGAAAAACAAATGAACTTGATTCATTGCTATATACCTGGCTTGAAACCTTGAGACATGTCGCCTGGATGATTAGACCTATCATGCCGGATGCATCGGATAAAATATTGCTTCAATTAAAACAAGATTTGAATCAAAGTTTTGAACAATGCTCTTTTTGGGGGTCGCTTGAGCCGGGTTTAGAAATAAACGTCAGTGATCCATTGTTTCCCAGGATAGAAAACGCATAAACCCCGCGCCAGTCTGGCAGCGGGGTTCGCATAAAAGTAAAGTTCAAGTCTTGGGAAAGTTCAGTTTCCGGGAGTGCAGATCTTGCAGGCCGACACGTCATTCGTGCCGTCGGGATTTTGTATGTTATCTCCTTTCTTGCATTTGATGTAGGTAGTTCCGGGTTGGTGGCTGTTCGGTTGTCGGAACGCGGCCGGGTTATTTTGCGTGAAGTACTCCTGGAGCAGGTTCGTGCTCATGGCCACGCAGTCGAACCGGGGAGCGGCTGACGCCGTTGGTGCTGGAGAAGGGGTCGGGATTGCCTCGATCGTATCTGCGGCAACGGCCGTTTCGGGCGATGAGGTGGTTTCAGTTGCAGCTGAAATGAGCGGAGCGGGCTCTGGATGAACCGGTTTGGATTCCGGCGTGAAAATGTGGCCAAAGACCGAATTGGCGACCACGCCGAGGGTTAAACCTCCGAAGAAAACCAGTACCAGAAGACCGCGTGTTTTTGGCGGACCGGCCGTGGGCTCTTTTGCCTCGGGTTTGGCCGTCTGCGAAGCCCTGGTGTTTTTTGGCAAAGCAGATCCGGGCGAACCGGTTCTTGCCTTGGGTATTGACTCGGCCGGCGTAGAAGGTCGAACTGAAACCACTTCAGCCTCATTCAGATCGCCGTCAAAGAACTCTTCTGAATCAGTCAGCTCATGCGGCGGCAATACGGTTCGTTTTTTTTTAACAAGATTTTTCTTTGGTTTATCAGTCACGGTACTTCTCCACGAGTGTCAAGGTTCTACTCGAATCAAGTTCGAGACTGGGCATTTTTAACCATTTTTTTAGAGTCTTGTCAAGGGCTAAAGGTCGATTTTTTATAAAAAAGCAGAACCCCGTACGATCGTTAGATTCGTACGGGGTTCAAAAAGAAGAGGGAAAAAGGACGGTTATTTGTCCGGGCAAATCCGACATTGGGAGACATTGAAACGTCCCTTGGTGCCGGAAGTCCCGGGCTCGATGTCGGACTTGCCACAGTGGATCCGCATCCGCGATCCGGTCGAGACGAGTTTCCCGCGGGGTTCGAAGTCCGTGGGGTCACTCTGTCCGAAATTCGTCTGCAGATCTGCTGTGGTCATGGGGATGCAGACCGGAGGCGCGGGGGGTGGCGTGACGATCGAGACCGTGGGTGCGGCAGAGGCGGAGGCAGAGCTTGTGGCGGTTCCTTTTCCGGCTGCGAGCGCTGCTGCGGCGCCTGCAGTTGGGTTCAACCAGCCACCCATGAGCCACCCTGCGAAAATTACCATCAGGGTGGCTAGGACAGCTCCAGCCACGTACCACGGAGTCCGGTCGGATGGGGCGGTTGCGGTTGGTGCCGCTGCTGCTGCCGGAGGTGGTGCCACTGGGGGAACTGCCGCTGCTGCTGCCGGAGGTGGTGCCACTGGGGGAACTGCCGCTGCTGCTGCCGGAGGTGGTGCCACTGGGGGAACTGCCGCTGCTGCTGCCGGAGGTGGTGCCACTGGGGGAACTGCC
>JBDRFZ010000008.1:0-19992 GCA_043818395.1 Patescibacteria group bacterium | reverse complement strand
CCCCTACATTCTAGTTCAAACTGCAACGCCTCTCATGAAACACCTCTTCGGGAGTTAGATACTGGAGACACTTTCTAGGACGAGTATTGAGGAACCTCACGGCTCGGTCAAGGTCATGCTGCGTCACATCTTTGAATGGAGATCCTTTTGGAAAGAACTCTCGCAGAAGGCCGTTCGTGTTTTCGTTCGTTCCGCGTTCCCATGAATGGTATGGAAAAGCGAAATAAATTTTGATTTGCGCATCCCGTTCAATTTTCTTGTGTTCCGTGAACTCGACGCCGTTGTCGTATGTGGATGTTTTGCGTTTTCGTTTTGGAAAGCGCTTCAATCGTTTCACGCTCGCAAGGTGGACGGCTTCCGCCGTTGCCCGTGCGAGTTTGTCTGCGCAGGTGAAACGACTCTTCCGTTCCACGTGCGTGAGAATGCGCTGCGTCTTTTCTTTTCCGACAATCGTGTCGCCTTCCCAATGGCCGAGTGTCTTCCGCATCTCAATCTCTTTTGGCCTGGTATCAATGCGACGCTTCTTTGCCTCTTCGCGTCGTATTTCTCTTTGTTTTGTGCCATTTCTCCTTCGATACCGGCGTTTCTTGGAATGACGAAGGAATGGGATGAGATCCTTGCGCTCCCGGTAGATCCAAACATAGATGCGTTCGTGGGAAACGGTTTCAATCTTTTTATTCTTCGTTTCTTTTTTCTCCCGTTTCAGTCTTCCCGTGATCTGTTCGGGTGACCAGTGGGATCGGATTTTCTGTTCGACGAAAAGCGCGAGCGACGATCCCGCAATGAGCTTTGTATGAAGATCCTGATTCGCATCGCACCTTCGATCACGGCGAAAACGATCCGCCTTTTTGGCGTCATACCAGTTTGATCGAGGTTCACCGTTTCTTCCAAGTTCCCGACCGATGGTCGAGGAGTGACGACCAAGCCGCCGGGCCATCTCTCCCTGGCTCAAACCGGCTTCTTTCCAGGCATCTAGCTTTTGGCGCTCATCTAAATTAATCTGTGTATACGACATCTCGGTGTGGTTAAGGACTTAGGCCTGAAAGCCCCAAGACCTTACCCCCGGGATGTCTCTTTGATCAGGTGTTGCACTTTGAAGTTGAATTCGCGCCCAGAGAATAGACAAAATGGCAACAAAATTATATTCTAGCTTTCAGATTTAGCTTAAAAAAACGAATTTACATGTTTAATCTCGAAGACGTGCTCCAGATGAAGGATGAGGAGCGGGTAAAATCAATAACCAGACGGCATATTTTAACGCTTCTCCCGCCTTTGTTTTTATCCGTGCTTTTAATAGTGGCTCCATTTTTTTTGCTATTTCCATTATTTGCCTGGGGAGTTTTTGGCGTTATTTTATTTTTTGTTTCGGTCCTGATCGGCATAATCATAGCTGTCAGGGCATTGCTTATGTGGGATTCTGATGTCCTTATAGTTACAAATTTTCGAATAATTGACGTGGACCAAAAAGGGCTGCTCGCACGTACCGTATCCGAGGCTTCGCTTTCCTCGGTCCAGGACGTTTCATGGAGCCGCCAGGGTTTAATACAGACGATTTTTAAAATCGGTACGGTTACCGTGCAGACCGCCGGCGCAACCACGACCATTACCGCGGGCCGCATCCCGCACGCCGAGGAGATTTATGCCTTGATAAATGATTTAAGACACGTACCCGAAAAGAAACAGGGCGACGGAGAGTCCAGGGACAGTAAATTAAACTCCATAATGGCGCTTTTAGAAACTTATTCACTTGAAGAATTAAAGCGGATCGAGATTGTACTAAAAGCCCGGGAAAGACAGAGTGCCGCTGATGCTTTTTTGAAACAGGATGAACATGGGGACAGCGAGGAGTCTGAAAGCTAGTCTCTTGTCTTAGGTAGTGGTATATTTGCAATGTCATGAAAAGTGGGTCAGGTAAAAAAGGTTTGACTTGGTTGGGGATTTTCAGATGGCCGGCTTTTTTAGTGGCTAATCTAGCCATCCTTTTTTTGGTAGGCGTTTCTACTTTACGTGAATCATACAGGGGTTGGACGGTTGATCGCGAAATTAGGGCTCTTGAGGCGCAAGCGGAATCATTGGAGGGAAAGAAGTTCAAGCTCGTAGAACTGACAGATTCACTCATGACGCCGGAAGAGGTTGAGATAGAAGCCAGACGGCGGCTGGGTTGGCAAAAAGAAGGTGAAAAAGTGGTGGTACTTTCCGGCTGGGAGGCATCATCGACTTGGTCCGGAGAATCTTCCTCGTTGCTAACTTTCGCCGAGCCCGCAGGTCCCAAGACTAATCCGGGACGTTGGATAAATTACTTTTTCAAAAAAAAAATAATATGAAACAACCCATCTCAAAATCCTTAATGACAGGGATAATTGTCACGCTTCTAATAATCATCGCAGTAGCCGGAGTTTCCATCTGGCTGTCGTCCGCCATATATGGTCATCGTGAAGATAGTCGGGTGGTCAGGATTATAGGATCCTGGTTGCCGGTAGCCAGGGTGGGCTCTAAAAAGATTTCTTACGGCGAGTTTCTCGATAATATGGATACGGTCAGGATTTATTTAAGCTCCGAAGCCGCAAAAGATTCCGGTATGGCCGGGCCTATTACTCCCGATGTGGAAAAGAATTCCCTGGACAGGATGGTTCGTGAACTTATAGTTAAGCAGATGGCAGAAGAAAAAAGCGTGACTGTTCCGGATGAAGACGTCCGTGATTCGTTCGCGAATCTGGTCGCCATGACCAGCTCTACGGTCCCGAATGTAGCCCAATACTTAAACGAGAGTTTTCATTGGACCGAGGAACAGTTCCGCGCCAAGGTGATTTACCCGGCACTCCTGGAAGAAGAACTGGCCACCACCTTTTCTTCAAGTACAGATGAACAAGTCATGCTCCTGGAGCAGGAGATTAGGAAGCGCTTAGCCGGAAAAGACGTTAAATATTATTTAAAATTTTAATTCATGCTACAATACTTTAATAAAAAAATATGCTCAGGACACATTATCTTAATACAGGCACGGCTATTGTTTTCAGTCTGTTAGCCGGCCTGATGTTTTTTTTCGCCGCTTCGACGAGCGTCTCAGCCGCGACTTGCACCTTTGCAAGCGTCGGTGACAATGATTTTAATACTGCCGGTAACTGGGATTGCGCTCATGTACCGATTGCCGCGGATTATGCGATTATCCCGACTGGCACGACTACGGCTATGTCAGCTCCTGCTACGATTTCTGGTCTCAGAATCGATACCGGCGCCACGTTGACGACAACCGGTCAGGATTTGACGATCAACGATTCAGCATCCAGTTCAGGAGCTTTAATTGCGGGCGGTGCGAATACTATAAGCATCGGTAATGACTTGTACTTTCTGAGCGGCTTTACGTTTACTCCGGGTGATGGAACTGTGAAGATCACGACCTCGACCAGCGACGGATCATTTTATCATGAATTATTTTCAGCGACTGCAGTAACCTACAATGATTTAACAGTAAGCTCGAGTCAAGTCGTTCATCCTTTATGCGCGGTAGCTACGATTAATGTCGGAGGTGACCTGACTGTTACGGAGGGCACGCTTTATCTTGGTGACGGAAACGATCTGACCGTAGCCGGAACTTCGAATCTAGCGACTGACGGTGTTTTATCCATGGAAGATTCCGACAGTGTTTTTACGTCCACTGGAACGACTACGAATAACGGCACCATAGGCCCCTTGAGTGACGGTATCCTTATATTGAGCAACGTCATCAATAACGGCACTATTTTAGGCTCAGCCGGCGAGACGTATAGCCTGACCGTGAGTGGCAGTTGGTCAAATGCCGGTACGTTCAATTCCGGTTCCAGCACCGTGGCTATAAGCGGCAGCGTACCCCAGACCATTTCAGGTGACCTTATATTCTATAATTTAACTACATCCGGTGATGGAAGTTCGATTAAAACGTTTTACGGAAACGTGACTACGACCGGAGATTTGGTAAATAGCGGTTTTATTAATTTATCAAACAAACACCTTGAACCGATGGGGAATGTTACTAATTCTTTTGGTATATATAATTTAACCCTTCGAGTCGCGAGCGGGAAAAACCAGACTTGGAATAGTTTTGGTTCTTATAATGCTGTGTTAATAGTTGAAAAACCCACTGGAACTACGCTGACTATTACGAGTCATCCAAGTTTTTGGGGAATGCTTTTAATCAGCGGTACAGTAAATGCGGGTCCTGGAACGATTGACATCAATGGGAACGGACAGACCATAACCATGGCAGGTGGAACCTTTGAACATGGTGGCGGTACTATAAAGTATTCAAATAGCGGGGGAACTATAAATGTAGCCAGTACAACGTACAATAATCTTATCTTGGAACCTTCGAGTGCCAGTGCGGCGTATAATCTTTCCGGTACTACTACAGTCGCAGGTACAACCTCGCTCTCAGAAAAAAGCAAGCTTAATCTTCAAGGTGAAACACTGATTGCCGGCGGTCCTTTTACCAACTCCGGACTTATAACCCTGAACGGCGGAAAGATCGTGCATGCGGCCGAGTCCGTGAAAATTACGGATTCATCCGGCACCGAGGTTTCATCTATCAGCTCCGGCGGATCGCTTTATGTGACGGTGCAGGACTCCAATCGCAACCTGGCCAGTTCAACGGTCGAAACCATGACTGTAACCATAACAACGGATGCGACAGCGGGTAGCGACAGTGAAACGCTTACTTTAACCGAAACCTCATCAACATCCGGTATTTTCAGGAATACGACGGCTCTAAACGTCGTGAATTCAACCGTATCTTCTCCGGGTAACAATCAAATAGAAATTAAAGCCAGTGGCATCGGTACGGTTACGTATACCGATAATCAGGATGCGACGGATACGGCGAATGATACTGTTACACTGACTTATACAAGTAGCGCGGTAACGCCGACCGGCAGTGGAGGCGGAGGTTCGGGAGATCCGTACGTTACCGGAATACCGCCTTTATCGACTCAGGCGCAACAGCTTTTAGATAACCTAAAAAATATCAACGTAGCCGTGCACAATCTCGTTAAACTGCCGGATGACGGAGATATTACAACGCAAGAAGATACGGCCGTTTATTACATAGGCGCTGATGGTATGCGCCATGCTTTTCCCAATTCGAAAATTTATTTCACCTGGTACTGTGACTTTTCGGATATCATGAACGTTTCGGCGGCTGTGTTGGCCCAAATTCCTCTTGGAAAAAACGTGAGTTATCGGCCTGGTCTGCGCATGGTTAAGTTTACGACTGATCCGAAAGTTTATGCCGTGACCGTGGGCGGGGTTCTGCACTGGGTGAATTCCGAAGAACTCGCGATAGCAATATACGGTGCGGACTGGAATAAAAACATTGACGATATTTCCGACGCTTTTTATTCAAATTACACATTCGGCGCAGATATAGAAAATGCCGCGGATTTTGATGCCGGCGCAGAGGCTAATAGCATTACTTATCCGAGTGAAAACATGAACATAAGCGGCGTGAAACCATCGGTCAATAACGGAGGCTTCATCTGCGTCGTGGATGCGGATAATGACGGTCTAACGTATGAAAAAGAGCTGGAGGCAGGCACGGATCCGAAAAATACTGATTCGGACGGCGACGGGCTGACTGACGGCCAGGAGGTAAATGTTTATCACACTGATCCGCTTAAAATGGATACGGATGGAGACGAATTAAAAGACGCGGAAGAAATCAAGATTTACGGCACAGATCCGCTCAAAACCGATACGGATGGTGATACGTACTCTGACTCGCTGGAAATTTCCACGAATAATGATCCGCTCGGTACGGGTATCTGCAAGACGTACCGTTGCATTATTCAGTAAAATCATCCAGCTGAAAAAACCTCCCGAGATAATCGGGAGGTTTTTTATGGAGCCGAAGGAGGGAGTTGAACCCTCGACCTCTGCTTTACGAAAGCATTGCTCTACCAACTGAGCTACTTCGGCATGTCTTCTAGGAACTGGCACGGAGCACTATCGAACAGCGCTAATAAAATCATTCGGAAGGGGAATTGTCAATAAAATGTATTGGATACAAGAACTAGAAGTAAACTTCCAAATATTGTATATTAAAAGAGTATTATTCCTAATAAATTTCAAATGAAAAAATTCGTAAAAATTAGCATTTTGCTAATAGCTTTATTGTTTATTGCAGTCTTTATTTACTTATTTATCAATAAGGAAGTTCATAATAAACCTACCCAAATCGCAAATCCGGCTGCTGTCTACTGTGTTGAGCATCATGGACTTTTAGAGTACGTTACAAACGAAGATGGTAGCCAGACTGGATACTGTTCTATTCCGCATGGAGTTACCTGTGAAGAATGGGCATTTTTTAGACAGGAATGTGGACTATTAGAGTCCAAAGAATCTCATGAAGATTGCGGATCACTAACTGTTAAAGAGGCTATTGAAATAGCATCACAAAGTGAATGTACAGCAGAAGGAATTTTAACAGATCGGTACGCATGTGATAATGACGGAGATCTTTGGATAGGCATTGATATTGAAGACGAATTAATAGGTGAGATGAGCGGTTGTAACCCGGCATGCGTGGTATTAACTGAAGATAAAAAAGCCAAAGTCAGCTGGAGGTGTAGTGGTCTTTGGGGAGAAGGAATAGAAAGCACTTTACACTTACCTAAACTTGAAAGTTTAATTTCCACCGCATACGCTCAAAATTTAAATACTTCTCCGATTGAAGAGATTCTTTCCGGATATCATGATATTTTAAGCTCAATTAAAAAAACTTCTTACGCGCATCATAAAGAAGTTACTGAAGGAATGGATGAAGATACTGGTAACTACTCTACAGATTGTTCTGGTCTTGCCGGATACGTTGTTCATAAGGCACTTTCCTCAGAACATTATCAACAAATTGATAATGATAGGCAACACCACGATAACGCAGACAGGCCGCTAGCATCAGATTTTTATCGTTTCTTTAAAAAGCAAAGCACAACAGTTGAAAGTAATAATCAGTGTTGGATAAAAGTTGAAAAATTAGCTGAAGCACAACCCGGAGATATAATTGTATCAAAGTACAACCATGGTAAGCAGTGTTTGAGTGAGGGCTCTACAGGACATGTGATGTTTATTGATTCTGACCCTCTAAAATATACAGTCGAGGGAACTGACCAATATTGGGTATATGTCATAGATTCTGCAAATGACGGACATGCAGATGATACTCGAGATAGCGGCGATTATAAAAGTTATGATTGCAAACATGAAGATAAGCCCTGTGGGATAGGAAGAGGTAAAATATGGTTTGGTGTAAATGAAAATGATGAACCTATATATTACAGATGGGATTCTTCAAAAACTGAAAAAGGTAAATACTGTATTTGTGGAGATGAAGATTGTAATGATGACAACAAGAATTCATTAGAGGGTATAATTATAGGTAGACCTGTTATTTGCAACTCTATAACAGATGCTGAGCCCAAGAATTCTCCGCCAATCAACAATGTTATTGAGTAAGAAGGGGCGTTGAAAGAGAATTTAGATCAGAACTATCAAAATTGCCTTATAATACGACTTCATCAAGGAAAATTACAGTCTTTTCCGTAGAATCATTTTTTGGTGCGGAACAGTGATTGAGTGTACATATTCTAAGATGAGCTTAAAGTGAAAAGCCTTGTTTCGGTAGCTTCGAAAAAATAGGCTGTTTTGCCAGTTCTCTTTTAGACCAAAAGCGTCCGAAATGGGACGGTAACAATCTGGAGCGGGTAACGGGAATCGAACCCGTCTCTGATGCTTGGGAAGCATCCATAATAACCACTATACGATACCCGCTTGATTCAATTTCTGATGCCGCGAGTATTCCACGAAACCAGGGATTAGACAAGAAAAACCCTACGGTTGACTAGTCTCTTTTTTTTGTTTCATTTCTGCTAAAATATCCACATGACGTGGAAACGAATTTTATTTGGTGTCGGAATGCCGATTATCGCCGTATTTATGTTTGTTTCTCCTGTTAAAGCGGAACAAGTGAAAGACGGGACTTTAAAGGTACTGGATAGCAAAGTTTTCTATCTTGATCGTGGGTTTATTGGTCGCTCGGTTTCACTCGATCTACTCGGCGGTAAAGCTAATGTAAGTTGGGATGCTGAAGACCTGAAAGCGCCGACTATTTTGTATGTGGCAATAGAGAAAACTACTACCAGCTCGGTTAATGGTGTTCTGCTTGGCGATGAAACCGTGCATCTCATTTGGTCTGATCCGTATCTTTTATCGGAACGCGGAGTAAAGGTGAGTTACGCAGGAATTTCTAATAATCCATGGAAAGAGTCTGTTATCTACAAGCAGGATGGTGAAAATTGGAAAGAGGCGGTTGACGGCCGTGTTTATGGCCATGCACGAGCCAGATCAGCGCAGAAACCATCGTCTTACATGCGTGAGGGCGACGCTTCCTGGTATAAATACAAAAACTGCCGTTGCGCCGCATCCGTTGATTTTCCTAAGGGCACGCATGTACTAGTAAGACGATTAGATAAACCCGAAAAATTTACGGTCGTGCGCATTAATGATTACGGACCGGAGCGCGATAAATTTCCGGAGCGGGCCATAGATCTGGATGCTGTGGCTTTCGCGGAATTAGCCTCTCTTCGCGCCGGAGTCATAGAGGTCTCGGTCGAACCTCTTACACCTGATGATCCGCTTTACGCCATGGCGGACTGCTTGCCTTCTTCGATTGCAACAGCAATTCAACGACAATGACTCACATGATCGAACTGCAGGGTGTATCCAAACATTTCCCGCCGGACGTGCATTGTCTTAGCGATGTTTCGTTAGCCATCAAGCCCGGCGAATTCGTTTCTATTGTAGGACAAAGCGGTGCCGGTAAGACAACGTTAGCAAAACTCTTGATCGCCGAAGAACGTCCGACACATGGCAGTGTTGTAATCGGTGGTTGGGATATCACCAGGATTCCGTCGCGCGATATTCCTTTTTTGCGGCGTCAGATCGGAGTTGTGTTTCAGGATTTCAAGCTTTTACCCAAGAAAACGGTTTTTGAAAATGTTTCTTTTGGTCTGGAAGTTGCCGGCGTACCGTCGCGTCGGATCAGAGAAGTTGTACCGCAGGTTTTGCATATTGTGGGTTTGGACGAGAAAGGACAAAGGTTTCCCCGGCAGATTTCCGGCGGCGAACAACAGCGAGTTGTGATTGCTAGGTCATTAGTTCATCGGCCAAAAATATTATTGGCCGATGAACCTACGGGTAATCTGGACACTATTAATACACGTGAAATTATAGATCTCCTGCAAAAAATTAATTCCTTCGGGACCACTATTGTGCTCGTGACCCATAATCGCGAAGTGGTCAACGCCCTGCGTCGCCGTGTCATCACCTTATCAGCAGGCAAAATCATTTCGGACTGCGCAGAGGGTAAATATATGCTGCATACGTAATATGTCCCTGACCATAACTTCATGGCGCATTGCAGTCGCCGCCTGGAAAAACTTCGCCCGTAATATTTGGTTGGCGCTTACAACCGTATTTGTTCTGGTTTTGGCATTGCTTTCGGTTAACGTTTTGGTTGGAGTAAACGTGTTGCTTACCAATGCGGTGACGATGCTCGAAAATAAGATCGACGTTTCGGTTTATTTTAAGCAGGGTACGCCGCAAGCGGTTTTGGAACAGGCTAAGTTTTTTATGACGTCGTTACCTCAGGTAAAATCAGCCGAACTATTATCGGCTGACCGGGCGCTTGAATCGTTTAAGCAAAAGCATGCCAATGATCCAAAGATTCTGGCCGCTTTGACCGAACTTGAGCAAAACCCCCTGGGTGCAAGTTTGGTGCTTAAAGCAAAAAACACTTCGGACTATCATTTTTTACTTGAGGCTCTTAGAAATCCGCAATTCGATTTCGCCATCGAATCAAAAAATTTTGATGATCATGCAGAAACTATTAATCAGGTTCGTGATATAAGTAAATCCGTAAAATTTTTTGGCTTGGTATTGATTTTGATCTTTGCTCTATTTTCGATATTGATCGTTTACAATACGATCCGCGTAGCTATTTATACTCAGCGCGAAGAAATCGGTATTATGCGCTTAGTTGGTGCGTCCAGCACATACGTGCGTTTACCTTTTGTACTCGAAGGTATTATTCTCGCTCTATTCGCTCTAGTTGTTTGTAGCTGTATAGTAATTACGGCGGCTTTTTATTTTGATCCGCGGCTTATGACTGCTTTTGGCGGCACGAACCCCGGACTTGTAGATTATTTTAAGAATCAGGTTTTACTGTTAGCGGCCATTGAAGGCGGTGGACTTTCGTTTTTAGTCGGCATCTCATCCTGGGCCGCGGCCGGGAAATATTTAAAGAGATGATATGAGAGGTGAAGGAGGGATGGGGAAACGGATGGTCCGCGTTGAAAGCGAGCAGGATTCAGGCGAACGGAAAGCCGAAAAAAGATCAACCGCTATCCAAACCGTGATTCGGGTTTTCGAACGGTTTACAGATAAGGTTGAAGGCATGACAGATTTGGTAGAGAAGCTTACTTTGTATAGAGATTTTGAATTGAAAGGCAAGAGTGAGACTGTTTATCCGGATTATAAATCCTGGTCGTCTTCAGATCGTAACGCCATGATCATGGCGCGTCGTGAGATCAAGCACAGGCCGGACGTTAAACTCGCAGGATTCGAAGAACATTTACTCGAACCGGAAAAAATTAATGAGCTTTATAAATTAACCTTACCCGGTGACTGGTGGGATTCGGCGCATTTGCATGAAGTAGAAATTGCCGCTCATCCGCATCGAGAGGTTGTAGAAGTTGGTTGCAGGGAATATGAAAACGGGCTTGCAAAAATTGAAATAAAGACCGGGTCGAACCTGGCTTCCGAAGAAGTCGATGAACTTTTAGGGAATCAATTAATGAGAGTTTTGGTTTTTTTAAACTCTCCACTGCATGCCAGAGATCAGTCGGATTCGAAGTATGCAAAAGAGCACGGAATCACCGAATGGTCGCTCAAAAACATTAATCCTGATATATTACCGTCCGTTCGTATCTGGTACGACAAACACAGGCAGGAGGCTAAAGAAAAAGGGGAAGATGTTTTCAGGCTTTTGCAGGAGAGATTTTTAATGGAATTATTGTATCAGGGTTTGAATTTTAAAGAGCAGAACAAAGTTCATGATTGGGATGGCTGGAAGGATAAATTCGCTGAACATCTGGAGATGTTAAGACTTGGTAACAGCCAGTATGTAAATTCCCGGGAAGTTGAAGGAAAAGGATTTTTTAAGAAAGCAAAAGAAGCAGCGAATGTTTTACATGAATATTTTACCGCTACTGACCCGGAGTTTGAGCCATGGTTAGCTTACAGGGAGCGCCAGCTCCTGCTTGGTGAAATACTTCAACCAGTCAGGAAAAATGAATGTATGGATATTTTAAGCAAATTGCCAGACCGGGATTTGGTCCAAAGGCTCGAAGGTTATTTGTTATCAGATGTAGAAGATTTACCTTCTGATGTGCAGAGATATCAGGAAAAAGTGTCGGCTGGTCAGGTACGTTTTAGCTCGCCGTTGTGGGAAAATTCATTATTTGAGAAATATCATTTACCAAATGCGTTAAGCGATCACTTGGGATGGTTGCTGGAAAATATCATCATTTGCAGGAACGTTATTTTATCAAGAGGCGATAATCGGGATTGGACGGATATAAGGAATAAAACCGAATACGCGACAGAGGAAATGACTAATTTTTTGTCCGGTTTATCGTCGATTGAAAATGAGCGGATTAGACGGGATCTGCATAGGTGCGTCAGCGAAGCTTTAACCACCGTACCCGAAGATTATGAGTGATATTTCTTTCATTTTTGATGCGAAGTGCAGATTCCTGGGCGAAGTGGCGACCAGAGACGGAAGTTTTTCGAGTTTTACCTTGACCCATGAAGGTGAGACGGCTTTGGGAAAAAATATAAAAGAATGGCAGACTCGAGGCATCGAAATTTTTAATCAGGAGATTATCGAAGAACAAGATGGTACGTCATTCAGGCTTACTAAAGAGCGCATACTGGCGCGTGATAATAGTTTTTTAAACGCTTTGCGCGAATGGTCTCTTGATAATGGTTACCATCTGTTACCAGCGCAAAATTACGTCTTAGACTGCTGGCAGATTATGCTTTCTCTTCCACTTGGTGACCAGGAAAGATTCGCTATGATTTATGCTCTGTGTCGCGTGCCGGAAAGTGAGATAGGAGGATGGAAACAGGCCTTGGAACAAAGCGTTAAAGCCGTGGACAAAGAAAGTACCTGATATGTCGGCACGATATATTTTTGTCATGGTCGGCGTAGTGGCACTGCTTGGAGGAATGATCGTAGCCGTAACCATGGCATTAAAGATCATGAATAATATACGGAAATCAAATAATACAACGATCGCTTCGCAAATAATTCAAAAAAATATGCAATTAACAAGTTCAGCTTTCGATCATAACGGCCTGATGCCCGCAAAATATACCTGCGATGGAGAGAATATCAATCCGCCGCTGAAAATTTTTAATGTCCCGGTTGAAGCTGAGAGTCTGGTACTCATCGTAGACGATTCGGACGCATCGGCCGGGGATTGGGTGCATTGGACGGTCTGGAATATTGCGCCCGATACTTCGGAGATTGCGGAGAACTCCATTCCGGTCGGCGCAACTCTGGGTATGACGGATTTTGTATCACAGGGTTATGGCGGTCCTTGTCCGCCATCCGGTATACATCGTTATCAGTTTAAGTTATATGCGCTGGATAAAATTTTAGAAATTGGAGCCGATTCGGATAAAGCAGACATCGAAGCGGTCATGGACGGCCATATTCTGGAACAGGCTTTGCTCACCGGCCGTTACCACAGGCAATAAAATATGACCGGCGAGCAGATTTCATCACTTTCCATTCCGCTTGAGGGCGTGCTACTTAAAGGCGAGCTCATGATTCCGCCAGCGTCGCATTCAATGGTTTTGTTTGTCCATGGCAGCGGGTCGAGTCGCTTGAGCCCGCGGAATAAATTCGTGGCCGAGGAAATCAATAAAGCGGGGATCGGGACGCTTCTTTTTGATCTTTTAACCGATGAAGAGGACGAGGTTTATGAAACGCGTTTCAATATCGGGCTTTTGACCGAGCGGCTTTTGTCGGTTACCAGGTGGATAAAAAATGAACTTGACACGCCGGTTAATCTCGGTTATTTTGGCGCTTCGACCGGCGCAGCCGCTGCGCTTTGTGCCGCGGCCAAGCTCGGAAAAGACGTCAAAGCCGTGGTCTCACGCGGCGGACGGCCGGATATGGCCGTGGATGATCTGCTGCGCGTCGGGTCGCCGACTTTGCTTATAGTGGGTGGAGATGACGAGGAAGTCATAGAACTCAACCGCCGGGCTTTCGATGCTTTGGATTGCGTTAAAGAACTTAAAATTATTCCAGGTGCCACGCACTTGTTTGAAGAGCCGGGGACTCTCGAACAGGTAGCGCAGTTGGCCGCTCTTTGGTTCATGAAATATTTAAAACCATGAAACACTTGAATATAAAAGTAACGGGTCATGTGCAGGGCGTATTTTATCGCCAGGAAGCAAAAGCCAAAGCCAAGAAACTCTGTCTGAAAGGGGTGGCTCGAAACGGTGCAGACGGTTCGGTCTTGATCGAAGTTGAAGGCGAAGGGACGCGTCTTAATCAATTTTTGGAATGGTGCCGCAAAGGATCCGCGCATTCGCGAGTGGACAAAGTCGAAGCGCATGAAGGCAGTGTAAAGAATTTTAATGACTTCAGGATTTCTTAAGTTTAGAAAATATGATTACAGAAACAACACAAAAGTTTGAAATAAATATTCATGACCAGGGTTATAAAATAAAAGCCTGGGGCTCGACCAGGGTCGGGCTTTTTATCGCGGTATTAAAAGGAATATTGTCAGCCACGGGTTCGCAATTCATTTTGGAGGCCGAAAACGTCGAACGTGGATTTGAAATTAAGTCCGACGGCGCCGAATCATTATTGGTCGATTTTGTTAATAAGGTTCTGACTAACGAGAATACCAATAATGAAGCTTATGATGATGTAAAGTTTACGTTAATTACGGATAAGGTTGCTAACGGAAGAATGATCGGTCGGCCAGTCAGGGCAAAAGAAGAATCTCTTAAATCGGCTTTAAAACAAGACCTGGTTATAAAAAAGAACGATGAGGGATTGTGGGAAGCGGAAATAATTTTAGAAAAATAATTAGAGAAAGATTTTAACTATATGAAAAAATTGCTAGATTTTGCAAAAAAATACATCTTATATGCAATTTTCTTAGTCGCACTCGCGGCCATGATGGGTAGTTTATATTTCGGTGAGGTGATGAAGATACCGCTTTGCACGCTTTGTTGGTATCAACGAATTGCCATGTATCCGCTCGTCGTTGTCTTAGCTGTAGGTATTCTCTGGGATGAAGCCAAAGTTCATCTTTACGCGTTGCCCTTTGCGGTAATCGGTTTGATTATCTCCATCTATCATAATTTAATTTACGCAGGAATAATCCCGGAGGTCATTAAACCATGTACCGTGGATGTGCCGTGTACTACGAAATTTATTGAATTTTTCGGTTTCGTTTCCATCCCGCTTCTGTCTTTACTAGGCTTTATTTTTATCACCGGTGGTATGATTTTTCATTGGAAATATTGCAAAACTAAAGCTACATAAATTTGTAAATTTCATCCCCCTTTGGTTACAAGTAGCAATTGTCCGCAATATTTGCACCTGGTCCAATAAACCAAAGCAGTCCCTTCGCGATAATAATAATCACCGCCGGTATCTATTGTATACGCCGTTCTCTGAAAAGAATCGTATAATTTTAACTTGCCCCTGGGAAAGAACCGACGGCATTTGGGGCAGCGTAGGGAATTGATGATGATGCGAGCAAAGAAAATTAATGTGGATGCGCCAAATATTACCAAATAAGGAATAAAGATTTTAGAAGCCAGGGAGTGAAGTTTTAAGTTGAGGTCTGAGGTGAATGTGGCCATTGTGAAAAAATAGAGAACTGCTAAGACGATGAGTAGAAAGAAGAAAAAAATCATCAAACCCATTTCATAAGGCATTCGTTTGAGGTCTTTTGCATGACTCTCACTAACCACTTTTTGGTATTCTTCGTCGGTTATTTTTTTCTGCTTAGACTGTGTTTCCTGGTTGGTCATATGGCTTTGTTGATTATATGCCTTGGCAGTATTTCAATCAAAGGAAAAATAATATTTCTTCCTACAAAAATCACCCATTTCTGGGCAATTTTTTTTTGGCTCGGGGACCTGGGCTCGAACCAGGATACACAGCTTCAAAGGCTGTTGTCCTACCATTAGACGATCCCCGAATAAATTCGGAATTTCTTCAATTATGCGTAAATATACGCGAGAAAGAGCATGAAGTCAACGCGAATGGTTAGAATTTGGTAAACTGCTACTAAAGATATGAAAATTTTTGAAAATCGTAAAGAAGCTGGGCGGGAGCTGGCCAAGGCTCTCATGGATTATGCGGATCGGAGTGATGTCTTTTTGTATGCCTTGCCACGCGGCGGTGTTACCGTAGCCAAAGAAGTTGCAGAAGAATTGAAACTTCCGTTAGATGTAATTATTACCAGAAAGATCGGTGCGCCGTATAACGAAGAATATGCCATTGGTGCGCTAGCTGAAACCGGTGAGACGGTTTGGAACGAAGCGGAGCGTATGGCCACAGATAAAAAAGCTTTGGATAAAATCGTACGGCACGAAACCGGGGAAGCAAGCCGTCGAGTAAAGGTTTATCGGCAGGGACGCGAATTGCCGTCTTTTGAAGATAAGACAGTGATTATTGTGGATGATGGAATCGCGACGGGACTCACTATGTTGGCGGGTATTGAAGTTGCCAGACACATGAAAGCGTCAAAGATCGTGGTAGCTGTGCCGCATGGTGCCAAAGAATCCATCGATGCAATCCGCCGGCAGGGAATAGAGGTCGTGGCTTTGGAAGAGCCGGAATGGTACGACGCGGTCGGTGCGTTCTACAAAGATTTTCCGCAAGTCACGGATCAAGAAGTATTAGAGATGCTGAAAATATGAAAAGCAAACCGAGATTGATTGTCGGTTTTTTGGAAGAGCGGGATCTAGTTGAAAAATTGGCTAAGAGCATGTCCTTACCGTTTGAATTAGCTCTAGTCTCGCAATACCGAGCCGGGGAGATTCATATTAAAGGTCCGAAAAAATCACCGGCAGAGGCTGTGGTTTTTTCAAACGTGGATGAAAATCCAGAGACCTTTTTTAAGGTTTTGCTTTTAGCTGACAGCTTGCGAGAGTGCGGCGCAAAGCGAATTGTCTTGATCGCGCCCTGGATCGCTTATGGCCGCCAGGATCGCTCGACCGAACCCGGTGAAGCACCGGCCGGACTCGTAGTCGCCAGACTTTTATCTGATAGTTTTGACCGGATCATAACTTTGGATGCGCATAGCCTGGAATTTATAAAAGCGTTTAAAGGAAAGCTGGCAAATATGCTGATTGAACCGGACGAGATCGAGCGTACCTGCGGACTGCCGTTTGATCTGGTTGTAGCGCCGGATTTTGGCGCTAGTCATCGGGCTAAAAGGTTGGCTGATTATACTCATTTAAAATATCTTGTTTTGAAAAAAATCAGACATAATGGTCGCGTACGAGTTTCGTTTCAAGGAGCAAAACCGGATTTGATCGGCGCGCGCATTCTAATGGTAGACGATATGGCTGACAGCGGATCCACGCTTGCGGAAGCGGCTAAACTTTTGAAAAAAGCAGGTGCCCGGTCAATTGCGGCATTTGTCACGCATGCCATGGATGGCGAAAAACTCGCTAAAAATCTGAAGCCATTAATCAGTCCGGTAACATGCGCTTACAACCATAAAAATAATCATTTGATTTCTTCGGGGTTACTTACGCTCATGGCCGGATTATAGTTAAATATATTTCCATCTGAATCAAGCTCGTTATTCCCGCTCGCCCTCGTCATTCCCGTGAAAACGGGAATCCAGAATCCAGACATTTTATTTTCACTTGAAACGTCCTTATACATCCTGGATTCCCGTTTTCACGGGAATGACAGCATAACAATCGTTACATTGTAGTCGGATAGACCACGAAAATGACGGCGCTACAAATCCATCACCACGTAAGTTACGCCGCCTTGTTCGCCGGGTTGGCTTGAATCACGAAAACAGGCCATGTGCTTCGGATTATTTTGTAACCATTTATGGATGGAATCTCTCAAGATTCGGTTACCGCGGCCATGGATCACTTTAAGCGCTTCGCCGGCAGGATGTCGTTTAAAAATAAAATTTTCCAAAACATGCAAAGCTTCATCAACAGTAAAACCATGTAAATCAAGCGTCGGTACCTGACCGCCAAGTTCAGCGGCTAAGATTGCGCTTTCATAAGGATTTTTCGAGACCGGCTCTGCAGACAGCGATTCTTTGGCTGATGTTTTATTTTTCAGTCTAAGCTGTTTCATTTTTATATAGATGACAGACATCAAATCTTCGCGTAGCATATCAAGCATGACCAAACGTCACAAATTAGCGATTTTACAAATCTTAGCGGCTTGTTTTTTGGTGGTCGCTTTAAATGGTAAATATTTTTCAAAATCCGAGGCCAGCGTTATCGTGCCTTCGGATGAGAAGAGTTCGAGCGTAATGGTCGCGTCTTCGACGAATGAAGAATCGACGGATTTGCCGGCCACTACAACCGTACAGACAAACGCTTTGGTTATGAGAGTTGTTGATGGCGATACTTTAATAGCGAAACTTGATGACGAGAACAAGGAATTTACCATCCGTTTACTTGGCGTAAATACGCCGGAGACGGTTGATCCCCGCAAACCGGTCGAATGCTTTGGCAAAGAAGCTTCTGATTTTGCGAAAAAGACTTTGAATGGCAAACGGATAAGGTTGGATGCTGATACGCAAGCTGATGAACGTGACAAGTATGACAGGCTTTTACGAAATGTTTTCACGGATGAGGGAATGGATTTAAATGCCGAGCTCGTGCGGCAGGGATACGCGTACGCGTATCTTTCATTCCCTTTGAACCCGGAACGTAAACGCGAATTGAAATTATTGGAAGAAGATGCCAAAGTAAACGAAAGGGGACTATGGTCGCCAGAGACGTGCAATAAATAGATCATGATATTTGTATCGTGTAACTTAGTAACGTGTAACTTGATATGGACAAGAAAAAACCTTTGATTTTTATAACCGCCGCAGGTGGAATTGCAATCATTGTGCTTATCGTTGCTTTGATATGGCCAAAAAAACCAATCGGCGAAGTATTGCCGACCGGTATACCCGTTGAAGGGCCGGCTACGAGTACGGTCACGATTGTTGAGTTCTTGGATTTTCAATGTCCGGCTTGCGGTGCTTTTTATCCGATCATGAAAAGGATTCGCGAAGAATATGCGGGTAAGATCAGATTCGCGGAGCGCCAGATGATACTTCCCGAAATACATGAATATGCCAAAGGCGCTTCCATCGCCGCTGTTTGTGCTGGGAAACAGGATAAATATTTTGAATATGCGGACGCGTTAATGGTTAATCAAAGCAGATTAGGGCGAGATGATCTTATTAGATATGCGGACGCTTTGCATCTGAATATGGATTTATTTAATAAATGTCTGGATGATCCGGCGGTTGCGGATTTTGTAGTAGAGGAGCGCAAAGCTGGTGAGGCATTGGGGATCATAGGAACGCCATGGCTATTTATCAACCGCGATTCAATCGAGGGTACGCCTACTTACGAAGTCCTGAAGAAATTGATAGATGACAGGCTGAAGCAAGAAGTTAGGTAGAATCGGTGTTATACTTGACTATGTAAGTAGATTCAGGCTAACAAGTATATATATGAATTTTCTACGAAAAATATTCAGAAAAGAGCCGATTTATCCCGAGGTCGTAACGGCTTATTTTAATAAGCTGCCAAAATACATTCAGGTAGAATGGTTCAGAGATTCGAATTTTATCGTTGGAAAAATAGTGACTGATACCAATGATGAACTTTTTACTCAAGGACGCAATCCCGATGACTTCGTAGAAATGGTCAATGACGCAGTTTATACGGCGTATGACGTCAGGCCGCAATATATCGATGTCATGCATCGTACGCGGCGGTTCTATCGCCCGCCTGCTGATGAATGGCAAAAATTAAATGATGATAAAGTAGAAAAAAGTGCTTTCAGACTCGAGAAGCGTCCGGTGGCCGTTTAGAAAAACTATGGGTGGAGGTTATGGTATAGTCCGATCGCAAAAAGTTATACCTATAATCAAATCGTTAGAAATTTCTTCGGGGAAATTTATATTTGAGAGGGGTGGAAAACATAATTGGAAAATCAAACCGATTTATGAATCGGGCCGTTCTTTTCCTTTGCCGCTGAGCCATAAATTTATTAACTTTTATATCTAATACATCGTGGGTTATCCACGAAAATGTGCTAAAATTAGTGTGTAGATCAAGCAATTGCTTGGCACTAATTTTCGCACATTTCTATGGACAAACAAAGGTACCATCGTCGAGTAAAGAAACTTCCGGTTCAAGTTGGTATCGCAGATTTCAACCGTTACATATTGCCACATTTGTCACGTGCTCGTCGTGGTCCGAAAGGAAAGCTCTCACGCTACCAAATCTTCAACTACATCCTCTACGTTCTTCACACGGGTGTCCAATGGAACCGATTGCCCATTCAACGAAATCAAATCCATTGGTCGAACGTATACAAATGGCATCTTCGGTGGAGCAAGGACGGTTCATACAAGAATCTGTTTGAAGGCTCAGTGAAGAGACTTCTCCTTGACCACAAACTCGATCTCTCCATCCTTCATGGCGACGGTTCCAACACCGTGGCTAAAAAGGGGGATGTGACATCGGATATTCAGGGCACAAACACCAGAAAGGATTAAAAGAACTTGTATTCGTTGAGCAGAATGGCTACTGCCTCTCTCCGCTCGTCTTGTCACCTGTGAATGTGCATGACACGTGTCTGCTTGCTGAAGGCATTGA
>JBDRFZ010000007.1:0-21035 GCA_043818395.1 Patescibacteria group bacterium | reverse complement strand
GCGAACTTTCGCATGGGAAGACAGTTATCGAAAGCTCGCTCTACGCTACGAGATCCTTTTTGAAACACATTTGGGTTTCAAATATCTCGCCTACTCACTGATGAACTTGAAGGAATATGTTTGAAACTCGCTATGGGTTCTGTGAAAAATATTATACACCTATATCAAAAAAATTGACTAGTGCGCGAAACCGTGATCATAGGAATTTAAAAAAGCGCCCGTGGAAATCCTCGATTATGAGGATGCACGAGACGCGTTAGACGTTAAAACGATTGTTTGTACAAGGATCAATAGACAACGTCTATGAACAAGCCCGCTTTTTTTATGCGAGCTGAAACGCCGGGGCATGAGTAAGGTATAAAGATCTCCGTTTTTCCGTCCTCGCCCTTTAAAACCAAAGGGATCCGCCCCTCTCTATGTTCGTCCAAAAACTCATTCAATTCTGAGTAACTGGGACTTTTCCCTCTGATTCTCCAACGAACCCTGCCTTCAGCATCTGCTTGTCTGAGTGATTTATTAAGAGCCGTATATACGCTCATTCTTGCTTCAGGATCGTTACTCAATTGCCAAAATGGCCAAAGCGATGAAATGCCCTTAGCCACAATAATCTCTTCACGAGCACGCCCTAGGTAGAACAATCCGCAGTTTAGATCGAACTCATCTATCTCACCGCGGCAAAAATTTGATACGAGACCAACATACGATATAAAGAGCTTGGCCATGATTCCTCAAGGTGCGTCGGCGTGCCGCGCCGTTCGGGCCACCTTGGGTGGCGACAGTAGCCAACCGTAAATTTCCAACTTAGTCAAGAATATAAAAATTAAGCTATTTAATAAAACAACAATAAAACCCAGATTGATATCTGGGGTTTATTATCTAATAATTTACTAAAGTTCTCTCTCAATTTCGCAATTATCAAAAATCCATCTTTAATCCGTAGAAGTTGCACCAACAGGAAGCAGTATGGTTGTTTTAACATCACCTGATCCATCTATGCAATTTTTTAGGCATGCATCGACCTCGCTTGTTTCATTGCTAATTTTTGTATTCTGGCAACGATCTTCGCATTGAATCCTTACATCTTTATTACATGATTCTGCCACATCTGAATACTGTTGGTTCAACTTGCTTACATTTTTTTCTAAATTATCCAACTTGATGCGAATAATCTTTAACTCATCCTGTGTCGGTTGATCTGTCGTGGATTGAGCTTCTACAGCCGTGTAAGCAATAGCTCCGGTTAAAACCACGGCCAAGCCAGCCACTATGGCGGCAGTCCAGACATGTGCCACACCTCTGGCCGCATGCATTATATGATGATCCCTCATTGGCGATGTAGGCCCGCAATATCTAACTTTGCAGAGCTTACCGCATGAAGAATGTCCGCATGCCGGGTTCTCTATATCTTCAGTAAGTCCTCCGATAGGTCCGCACGGCGGTAATGAATTCGCTGTTTTCCTAGGTTTACGTCTTGGTGTTTTTGGTTTTATTTCTCCCATATTGGCAAAAGAAAAAATATTTAAAATTGATTGATCAAAGTATACCACACTTTAATTAACCCGTTGACAGAACGTCCCATGAACGGTAAATTCTGCGCACCAAATGGACGGCTAGCTCAGTTGGTTAGAGCGTCACATTGACATTGTGAAGGTCAGAGGTTCGACCCCTCTGCCGTCCACCATAATAAAACACCCTTGCCAGAGGGTGTTTTATTTATGATATGATTTTAACAATATGCAAAATGACACCAATGACCTAAGACGACAGTGGGAAGAAAAATTAAGTTCTCCGGAGATTTCTGATCGCGATCGCCAAAAGATACAAAAATTACTCGAAGCGCTTCAAGAAGGACAAAACCCCGAGGCGCTTCAAAGCATGATTCAACGTCAATCCCGCAAGCTGATAATCGCCATAGTCGTATCAATACTCGGATTAGGCTTGCTTATTGGCGGTCTTATTGTTGGTATTACTTGGTATACGAGCTCCATCGTTGAACAAACCGTTCCCGTACCAGGAGACCCAACACGATTTGATCCCATAGCTTCGCTCTCCGAAATACAGTCTTTTGCCGGCGAGGGGTCTAAACTTTTATCCATCAACGCCTTATACGTAAAATCAGACGGTACGATGGATTTAACCGCATCCTATCATCCTTCTGTTGAATATCAATTTTTCCGCGAAACATCGCCCCCCAAAGATGCACCGCCAGTTGGCGCCGGAAGTTCACCTAACGGAGCCTGGTTTGAACCTGTTACGATTAAAGCGTATGAGCCTGGGCAATGGCATCATGTAAAAATCATGGGCGGCGTGAGTACCGAGTATTCGTACCGTAATAACGGTATGGAACGCGATACTTCTAAGCCGGTCTCTTCTCCACCTGGAACTCCGCTTTCAGATCCTGCTTGCGCATTCTCAGATCTTTGGAGAACTGCCCTGGATCGCGGCGCATCCGCTTCTGCTGTTGCAATAATTGAATACAATGATGATGGATATATTTTTACTATTAATGATACTGACATCACCTTAATGTTCGATTCAGAATGTAAATTAAAAAATAAATATTAAACATGAAGATAGATTTGACTGAAAATGAACACATTACATGAGGAATCGATATGCAACTTCTTATAGCCACTTCAAACCCGGCCAAGGTCGAACGCGTACGCAAACTGCTCGCGGACATTAAAGCCCAAATACTTACGCCGGTTGAAGCCGGAATCACGCCCGTCGATATCGAAGAAGGCAGCGATATTGCAGAAAACGCCGTGCGGAAAGCGCGCGCTTATCTTGATCTGACAAAACTCCCGATCCTAGGATTGGATTCTGCTTTTGTCATCTCCGGAGAGACGATTGATCCGGCCAAGGTTAAAAGAAATGCACTCGGCAATCGCGACGAAGATACGTTAACGCCTCAAGAAATCGGCGATCTCATGATCAATTATTACAAAAAACTCGCACAAAATCATGGTGGCCAGATTCCAGCATATTGGCAGGACGCCATAGTTTTAGTCTTGCCTGACGGATCCGTACGTCAAGAACAAGCGCGACGCGATGTGACACTCACGACCGAAAGTCACGGTGCAGTAAACCCTCATGTACCGCTCCGATCTATGTATATCGTGGCTGCGAATGGGAAATACGCAACCGAACAATCACTCGAGGATGAAATGAAAGAACTGCGCCCAGTCAAAGAAGCGCTGGAACGATTAGTGGCTCAAATTTAAATTTGTTATCCTCTTCACGAGAATGACAGATAAAACTTAATACAAAACCCCGACATGTTGCCGAGGCGTTTTTTATTTCAACTTCAGAAAAGTGACCATGAAAATCTTATCGGTCCGACCTTGGGAATCTTATCCCGACTTATCCGATAAATCGGACAGTCTTTTCTCCCTAGAAAGGAGGTGATCCATCCACAGCTTCCGCTACGGATGCCTTGTTACGACTTCGTCCCTATCGCTGGCTCCGCCTTAGTCCCCTCAACAGGGCCTTCGGGCGTTTCCAACTCTCTTGACGTGACGGGCGGTGAGTACAAGACCCGAGAACGTATTCACGGCCGCGTTGCTGATCGGCCGTTACTAGCAAATCCGGCTTCATGGGGGCGAATTGCAGCCCCCAATCCGAACTGAGACGCGGTTTGATGGGATTAGCTCCGCCTTGCGGCTTGGCAACCCATTGTCCGCGCCATTGTAGCACGTGTGTAGCCCTAGGTGTA
This sequence comes from Patescibacteria group bacterium, assembly GCA_043818395.1. Lineage (GTDB taxonomy): Bacteria > Patescibacteriota > Patescibacteriia > 2-12-FULL-60-25 > 2-12-FULL-60-25 > JBDRFZ01. Next base: position 17,320 of record JBDRFZ010000007.1, on the reverse strand, counting down.
AGAGCCATGCTGATTTGACGTCATCCCCACCTTCCTCCCCGTTATCCGAGGCGGTCTCCCGTGAATATACAACACGGAATAGGGGTTGCGCTCGTTACCCGACTTAACGGTACATCTCACGACACGAGCTGACGGCAACCATGCAGCACCTGTGATGCACCCTCGAAGGCGGCCACTGTTTCTAGCGGCTTGCAGCATCATGTCAAACCTAGGTAAGGTTTTTCGCTTGTCGTCGAATTAAACCACATGCTCCTCTGCTTGTGCGGGTCCCCGTCTATTCCTTTGAGTTTTAGTCTTGCGACCGTACTCCCCAGGCGGGATGCTTAATGCGTTAGCTTTTTTGACCGACACCGAGAGGGTCGATACTCCCGATATCTAGCATCCATCGTTTAGGGCGTGGACTACAGGGGTATCTAATCCCTTTCGCTCCCCACGCTTTCGTCCCTGAGTGTCAGGCGCGTTCTAGTAAGCTGCCTTCGCATTTGGTGTTCTTGCCGATATTAACGCATATTACTACTACACCGACAATTCCGCTTACCTCTTCCGGCCTCTAGCTATGTCGTATCGACAGCGGTGTCCGAGTTGAGCCCGAACATTTAACCATCGACGCACATTGCCACCTGCGGACCCTTTACGCCCAGTAAATTCGGATAACGCTTGAGGTCTCTGTATTACCGCTGCTGCTGGCACAGAGTTAGCAACCTCTTATTCCTCAGGTACCGTCAGAATTCTTCCCTGAGAAAAGCAGTTTACGAGCCGAAGCCCTTCATCCTGCACGCGGCGTCGCTCCCTCAGACTTTCGTCCATTGGGGAATATTCTCGACTGCAGCCACCCGTAGGTGTCTGGGCAGTGTCTCAGTCCCAGTGAGGGGGATCATGCTCTCACATCCCCTACCCGTCATAGCCTTGGTGGGCCTTTACCCCGCCAACTAGCTGATAGGCCATAGGTTCCTCTCACAGCGCGTTTTGCGCTTTACATGCGAATGACATATGTCCCCGCATGACCATCGTGGAATTAGCTCCGCTTTCGCGGAGTTATGCCCGACTGTGAGGTAGATTACCAATGTGTTACGCACCCGTTTGCCGCTAGTCAGTCTCGGTATTGCTACCAAAACTAACTCGCACGACTTGCATGCCTTAGACACGCCGCCAGCGTTCATCCTGAGCCAGGATCAAACTCTCAGTAAAAAGTCCTTTGATCCGAAGATCAATGGACAATCAATCAATTTATATAATCTTCAGCAATCCTGCTGAAGAAAGACCCGATTCAGATTTTAATTTCATGGTCACTCTTCTGTTGTCGAAGACCTATGTTCGTCAGATCAAGGCCGAGGCTCACTAAACCACGCTTTTGGCGTGGGTTATTTTTTTTGTTTTGCTAACGGTACTTTGATGATCGAACGTGCGGAAAGATTACGGGTTTTCTAACGACCTGTCAAGCTATATCGCTTGACAGCACCGTAATATCGCGATTTTATCGAAATCAGTTGAAAAATGGCATATTTAAGACCCAGCTCCGGCAAACGCCGAAACGGAGCGTAAGTTATAAGACTTTGGCTTCAAGGTATGAAGCCTGCATCATTTAAATTAATAAATCCGCAAAGCCTCACCCAATCATCCGGCGATAAATCTTCAGGCCTGGCTTTTTCCGGAATATCCAACTGCCGTAGGGACGGGATCCCCCTGCCCTGGCAAAAAGACCCCGGCCCCATAGTTGATAAATTAGATTTTAATAATTTCCTTGGATGTGCAAAACCCTGACGCGCGATTTCCATGATTTTTTCCGGCTCCATGCCCCAGCGCTTTATCCGGTCTTCCAGTGTCATAGGTGTAATTTGCAAAATCACGGATTCAACTTTTGGTGGCGGATAAAACGCATCAGCCGACACACGCCGCACGATCCTGGTTGACGATGAAGCGAGCGCGACCATAAGCGATAAAAGCGATGTTTTACCGCGATGTCGTAGGGGCGCGGTTTCCGCGCCCGGACGGGGAGACCCCGCCCCTACGGTGGTCGCTCTCTCCCCTACCTCTCTCTGTACCAAAACAACGATATTCAACGGCGGTCGTGGCGAATACAACGCCTTACGCAGAGCTAGAGACGTGATGCCATAAGGTAAATTTGAGACAAACTTCCATGATTTTTCATCCGTTAATTCATGCCAATGAACGTAAGCCGCGTTACCCTGGACAATTCGTAGGGGCACGGCACGACGCGCCCTTACGTTTTTTTCTAAATATTCAACCATCCTTCGGTCCTGCTCAATGGCCATGACTTCGGCTCCGTGATCAAGTAACGCCGACGTTAACACGCCGAGTCCCGGACCGACTTCTAAAACCGTATCACCCGCATGGATATCCGCGGTTTCTACGATCGTCTCGAGAACTTTATTATCAATTAAAAAATGCTGGCCCAGACGCTTGTTAGCCTGGCCGCCAAACTCGGATAATGCTTTTTTAATTTCTGTCGGGGTCATGAAAAAATCTCATACCCAGCATATAACAAAATACGCTTCCGCTGAAACGGTAAACGCAAGACCGACCTTAGTTCGGTCGGTCTAGATAGAATTGTTCGCTGTAAACTTAGTTCTCCGCCGGTTCTTCGACGCAGGTACCAAACATACGATCACCTGCGTCGCCTAAACCAGGAACGATATAGGCGGCATCATTCAAATGATCATCCAGAGCGCCGATATGAATCGGGACATCCGGAAATGCGCTGGACAATGCCTTCACGCCTTCAGGAGCGGCGATGATGCCTACATAAGAAATTCGTCTGGCACCCCACTTGGTAAGAAAATCAACCGCTGCACAAGCCGTGCCTCCGGTAGCCAGCATAGGGTCGAGTACATAGCAGACGTCTGACTTAGGCTGCGGTGGCACTTTATTGTAGTACCAGACTGGTTCGCGAGTCTGTTCGTTCCGATACATACCAATATGCCAAACACGCGCCGTGGGCATCATGCTCCGAAAAGGATTCACCATGCCAAGTCCGGCGCGCAAAATCGGGAATAGACCGATCTTTTCACTTAGCCTACGCCCCTGGGCTTTGGCTAAAGGCGTTTCTACTTCCGCAAACTCGGTCTCAAGATCGGCCAGAGCTTCGTAAGCGAGAAACTGGGTGATCTCTTCGAGTAAACGCCAAAACCGGTTGGTGGAAATCGTCTTATCGCGCAACTGCGTGACTTTGTCTTGAACTACCGGATGAATTGAAATGTGCAATAATGCCACGTTTTTCTCCTTTGTAAAAAACAACTTAGTAATTTTTAGCTCCGTCGGACTAAGAGGTCAAGTTTCGTGAATCTTGATCGCCCCCTGACGCAGTACCTCGATTGTTCCGTTCGCCTTAATCCGTACCACGGTTGATGGCTTGCGGCGTGGCAATGCGCCTGCATCAATTATTAAATCCGGTACAAGGGTTTGCGTTTTAACTTTACCGAATACACGCCTCACCGCTCTCCTCGATCGACATTCCGATTCTCCGGTTTTATTTGCTGAAGTCGAAACAATAGGAAATCCATACGCTTTGCATAAGGCCCGCACGAATGGCGAAGATGAAACGCGAACCGCTATTTCGTCATGCGGCGTGATTGATTTATGCAAGCGCGCTCGGTGAACGAGCATCCGTTTAACCGGTAAAACGAGCGTTAGCGGACCAGGCCAATAACGGGCTTGTAGCTCGTAACTTATAGCGTGTAGCTTAGCTACGCGACGGACCTGGGCTACGGATGAAGCTACGAGTAAAAACGGTTTTTTTCTTTCGCGTCCTTTCAATTTATAAATCCTGGCAACCGCTTTCGCATTACGCGGATCACAACCCAGGCCATAAGTTGTTTCGGTTGGATAAGCGATCACACCGCCATCATTTAAAACCTGAACAGCAGTTTTTATGGCAGTTTGATCTAATGCGGTTTTTAAGCTGATAATTTTCACGTCCGAAGCATAAACCAAAAAGCCCCGGGTGAAAATGTTTCGTTCGGGGCTTTTGGTTATTCAACGACAGTCACTTGTTTCGTCTTTACTTCAATTTTTGGCAGTATTATTTTTAATTTTTCCGTCTGACGCTTTATGATCCGCGCTAAGTGCTCACATTTTGAAAGCCGCTTTTCCGCCCGGAACCAGTCAATTGTAATCTGCAACCCTCGGTCAAGCGGCATCTGCGCCGACCATCCAAGCTCGCATCTGATCTTGCCTGCATCCAGCGCCCGGCGTTTGGCCTCACCAATGCGTGGCGGAGCCTTTACTGGTTCCAGATTATAACCAGACATGTTTGCGATCTTGGTAAAAAGTTCATTCACGCTGGTTTCCATGCCAGTCCCAAGATTATACGGCCCCGCAGCTTTCTCATTATCCGCTAAAAGCAGTAATGCATGGATAAGGTCCTGCACATACATATGATCCGCCGTTTGTCTGCCATCGCCGTCAATCCTGACTTGCTGTTTGTTTAACATGCGTTCCGTAAAAATCGCCACTACTCCGGAAGCGCCGAAAGGATTCTGACGCGGACCATAAACATTTGCCGGCCTGACAATAGCCGTAGAAAGTCCATGAACCTGTCTGTAAAACATCACGTAATCTTCGGCGGCGAGTTTAGATAAGCAATACGGAATCGGGGGCTTTAAAATATGCTCCTCATCGGTCGGAATCACGGTCTCATCCGAAGACAAAAGACCGCCGGAACTGACATGCACGAAACGTCTGGTTTTAGCCTGGCGAGCTCCTTCCAAAACATTCAGCGTTCCAAAGATATTAACCTGCGCATCGTTATACGGATCTTTCGTAGAAAGCGGAGCGCTGATCTGAGCTGCCAGGTTAAAGATAATTTCCGGCTGCCATCTCTTGATTATTCCAATGACCTGTTTGTTACGAATATCAATCTTCTTGAACTTGACACTGGTATTTAATAACTTACGAAAACCAGTGGATAAATTATCAATTACTAAAACTTCATAACCACGAGAAACAAGCGCATCAACCAGATGCGATCCGATAAAACCGGCTCCGCCGGTTACGAGCACGCGCTTGTTCATGAATGAAACGTCCATTCCGATTGTGGAGTGAACTAGTCTGCTTAACAAAAAAACGCGAATCTGTCAAGGGATTTGGCTAAGTTTAGCAAAAAAATATAAAAAACCTGCTATTTCGTAAAAAATTGGCTATTACCCGGTTCCCATCTTTATAATGATGACTTATTTTCCCTTCTCTTTTTCAAGCCACTCAACCGTCTTTTTAAGCCCTTGGTCTAAACTAACTTTTGGCTTCCAGCCTAATTTTTGATTTGCCTTTTTAGAATCCAAAACGCTCCTGAATGGAGCTCCCACGTCTGCCGGACCGGCGAGCGGTTTTTCATCGTAACCGGCAATTTTTGAAAGCTTACGGAACAATGTCCAGACATCAGTTTCATGTCCGGTTCCCACATTAAACGGACCCTCAACTTCAGGATGCGTCAAACCAAAAAGCATAGCCCTCACCACATCATCCACAAAAATATAATCGCGAGTCTGTTTGCCGCTTCCGTTTATGCGTACCGGTTCGCCTTTTAACATGCGCTTGATAAAAACCGCCACCACGCATGCTTCACCCTTTGGCGTCTGTCGGGGGCCATACACATTAGCGAACCTGAATGACACAAACGGCAAACCGCGGACATGGCGATAAAAATCACCATACATTTCACTGGTAAATTTGGCGATGCCATAAGGCGATTCCGGCCTGATAGCATGCTCTTCGTCTGTCGGCAGTTTTGTTTTTTCCGAAGATAACGCACCGCCGGTTCCGGCAAAAATAAAATGTGTAACATGCACGACGCTTGACGCTTCGAGTAATCGAAGCGTGGCATGGATGTTTACCTCCGCATCATAGACCGGATCTTTGATGGATTCCGGAACGCTGACTTGCGCCGCCAGATGAAAAACCGCATGCGGTTTAAGTTTCAAAATAAGCTTGGCGGCTTCGGGTTCACGTATATCCATGACATGCAACTTAGCCTTTGGGTTCACGTTCTCCCGGCGGCCGGAAGAAAGATTATCGATAATTTCCACTTTCCATTTTTTGGCGATGAGCGCATCAACCAGGTGCGATCCGATAAAACCGGCGCCGCCTGTAATAATTGCTAGTTTTTGCATATGGGAAGATGATAACGCCCCAGGATGTAATTAGACAAATTTATTAAAACAAAACCGGACAGCTCTGGAGTTGAGCTGCCCGGTAGAAGTCACTTCCCCTGAATGTACTGTTCGCATAAAACGATTCCATTGTGTGGATCTCGTTTGAGTGCAAAGAGCTTGATGAGTTTTTTGTGTTGCCTGCCGAACGATTCCACCAGCATCTTGAGCGGACGCTTGAAATCCGAAAATAATGCGTTCGACGTTGGTTCGAGGCCCGATTCAAGCTCTTCAAGAGGGATCTGCGCAAAGGGCGTATCCTCGAGTCTTAGGTTGAGGAGTGCCAGAACATCCCTGGCTAAAGCAAAACTGCTATGACCTAGTTTGGGATGAAAATCGCTCCAGGTCACCTCGTCACCGATGTAAACGTCGATGCCTTTATTGGCGCCAAAGAGCACAAACCATTGCTTAGCCCGAGCAATCCGCGAAATCTTCAAATCCATTCCTGCCTCCTTGATTCGTTTTGAATGAATAAGACTATTTTGCTTAAAAAATGGCTTTTGTCAAGATCAACATCGATGTATTTTCGATTTCTACATGACTTTCGTGAACCTGCGAGAGATTCAAGTAATACGTGTGCCATCCAGGAATCCCGAGGGACTCGACTGGATGGCAGAGGGAAGAACTAGTAGAGGCGCTGGACTGCGTTTACTTCTTAGAAGCATCGCAATGTTTTTGTCGAAGTTCAGCAATCTCCTTTTGAAGTTCGATAAGGTACGTATAAGGATGCGGCTGCCCGGCCAATTCCAACTTCCTCCGGAGTGTTTGGTGCCATTCTAACTCTTCGTTCTGGCACACATAACTCTGCCGACAGAGCGCCTCACCCAAACTTCTTACCGGATCGGTTCTCTCTAAGATAAAACCACCGCACACGTGACAGGCTTCATTCGTTTTTTTCCAGGTAGCCATGTTAATCCTTTCTTAGACGCTCTTTTAACAACAAACGATGACGTTCCGACCTCTGCTCCATCCCAGCCTCCATAGGACAGATGATGGGGACAAAAAACCCCGTTCCTGCCAGGGAAACGGGGCTTTCGGGATCTTTATACGTCGCCTGAAATATCGGGTCGTTTTAACAAAAACGGCGCCCTATCGGCGACGTATCCCTATTGTCCTCATATCTTCCCCTTTGCAGGGTTGGATTTCGCACCTTTCCTTTTGGAAGGATGGTTGCGGGTGGAGCATTGGGCCAATTCCCTTTGCATCTCCACGCTCTGGATACGTCTGTCTTAAATTGTAAATTCACACTATCGCTAAACTTTGAATTTGTCAAGCCATGGCAAGTGCAATTTTTTCCACAACTTCCGTGAACCTGGAGGAGATTCAAGCAAGTGGTGTGCCATCCAGGAATCCCGAGGGACTCGACTGGATGGCTAGTGGAAGGAGCTAGTAGAGGCGCTGGAGCGCCTTGGAGAAAGCGAAGGAGATCTCGGCGTTCATGGACATGATGTCCACGATTGCCTTTAATTCCCGCTTCTCCTTCGTTGGCTGGTCAAAGTTCACGCCCACGAGGAGCGCAATGCGACGATCCAGCATGGACCAGCGCAGTCCCGCTTGCTCCAGACGGATGAGCCAGTCCAAATCCTCCTGACCTCCGAGCTGGTCGCACCGCGGGCTATAGCCGCCGATGGCCTGGTACGCGCTAAAGCGCACCAGCATCATCGTATTCCTCGGATGGATGTAGGACTTGCCCAGTTCCACAGGGTTGCCCGACTTCCGACCTTGGAACGAAGTCCCGACTACGGCCAGCTTCTCGTCCTTCTGAATTTCGACGAGCATGGCTTCAACATCCTCTCGGGTGTAGAGCACCTCGTTCGAGACGTTCAGGACGAACTCGAACCGGCTTTCGCCTTTGACGGCGGCAACCAGGTTGTGGCGTCGGATCTCGTCGAAAGCGTAGTTGAGCGCATTCGACCAAGTGTATCCGAACCGCATGGGCAGAATCACGATCCGCCCGGAGTTGGCGTTGATCTGACCCTCGAGCCACGCTTCCACGCACCCGAAGTGCATGGGATCGTCGTCTTTCACGACGATGATGACGAGGCCCGCGCCGACTTCGAGCGCGCGCTTCACGGACTTCGTGATGTCTGCGTTGTTTGACCAAGTCCGAAGAACTGTTGCGAATTTTTTTTCCATGACCCTTCACCGTCCCAGGTAACAGGTTTCAACGAACAATGCCGCTCGACTCCGCTCTGGGAGTTAAACGACAGCTCTCTTCATCATTGAAAAGAACGTCTTAATATAGCCTAAAAAAGGCTTTTTGTCAAGATCTTTACATATCCAACCGACTAAAATTTCGCTTAAATTAGCTATTCCTTATTCATCTCCGCACGGATATCTCTCTTTTCGGCTTCAGCCCGCAGTTCGGCTTCGATGAATTTGTCCAAATTGCCGTTCAGCACGCCTTCGGTATCCGCGGTTTCGGCTTCGGTGCGGTGGTCCTTCACCATCTTGTACGGATGCAAAACGTACGAGCGGATCTGGTTGCCCCATTCCGCGCTGTGGAACTCGCCGCGCAGTTCTTGTTTTTCTTTTTGCATCTCCTCTTCTTTAAGCTTTAAAAGTTTGGCTTTCAAAATCTTCATGGCCGTTTCTTTGTTCTGCGTCTGTGAGCGCTCATTCTGGCACGAAACGGTTATTTTGGTCGGCAGGTGCACGATGCGCACGGCCGAATATGTAGTGTTGACCGACTGTCCGCCTTTACCGCCGGAGGTAAAAGTGTCGATACGCAGATCCTCAGGCCTGACCTCGATCTGCACGGTCTCGTCGAATTCAGGCAGGACTTCGATGAGCGCGAAGGACGTCTGGCGGAGCGCGTCAGCATTGAAGGGTGATTGGCGCACCAGGCGATGTACGCCGGCCTCGCCACGCAAATTGCCGTAGGCAAAACGCCCTTCCACGAAAAACGTGACGGATTTTATGCCAGCTTCCCCTCCGCGGCTTTCATCCAACAGACGCACTTTCCAGCCTTTATTTTCAGCGAACCGAAAATACATGCGCATAAGCATCTCGGCCCAATCCTGCGCATCCGTACCGCCGGCGCCGGCGTGAATCGACATGACCGCATTCGATGCATCATGCGGACTACTCATAAGCATGGCGAATTCCATTGATTGATACGTTTTTTCTAATTCGACTAATCGCTTTAAAGCTTCATCTTCGAGCGAAGTATCATTTTCTTTTTCAGCTTCCAAGACAAGTTCATGAAGTTCTAAAACATTTTGCCGCAAAATATTCCAGACTTCGTATTCCTTTTTTAAATCAGAAAATTTTTGCGAAGCGCCGCGAGCGCGTTCCTGGTCGCTCCAAAAATCAGGCGCTGACGTTTCCACTTCCAAGGCCGCAATCTCTTCTTTGATCGCATCCAAATTCAAAATCCGCCAAGCCTCATTAAGCCTGGTTCTCAAAATATCGATACGCATCAAAAGATCTTTAAGCATTCTTATAGTAGAAAAACTACCTTAAATAAAACAAAAAAGCAACCTTGATAGGCTGCTTTTTTTTGTTTAATCTTTTAGAGATTAATGCTCTTGCGATACTTACCGATAACAGGGATCTCCCAGAATTCTCCTTGCAAGGTCTTAATGATTGCAATGATCGAAACAACGAGCAAGAGTAAGGAACCAAGCGGACCGATTAAGAACCAACCAATGACCGGTAACATACCTAAAACCCAAACAACTATCTCGCCGATAAATAGTACAAAGGCCTGCCTTCCATGTTCTTGAGCGAACTTGGAATCTTTTTTAGCTAAAAGCGGAATCAAGCAAAGAATACCGATATAACCGATGGCGGCGATGACTTTATTGTCATCAATGTCTTTTTTATCAAAAACAGGAACTACTTTTGGCGCTTCGGTTGAAGGCGTTTGTGATGATTGTGTATCTGACATATTTTTAAATTTTTCAAAAAACTATTTAAGCGGCGTTTTCTTTTTCTTCGCCAGTCATCTCTTCTTCGGGGTTCAATATCGATGGCACATGCGGAGGCTTGCTCATGTCAGGCGGAACCGGATTATTGCCTTCAACGGTCATAACGATTTCCTCTTGTGCTACTTGCGATTGCATCCCCTCTTTTTCCGCTATAGGCCTAATACCTGACTCAACTACAGGTTCGTAAGGATTCCCGGCCGCATCTAAAAATTGGCTAGATCTCATGGTTTCTGGAATCGGTTCTTCTGATAAAGGCTGCGCGGTAACCGGATTAGATTCAACTTCGGTGGCTACCTTTACTTCTGTATTCTTTACCATGATTTCCGTGTTAGGATCCAAACTCGGTTGCGCTAAAGTGTCTGCATTTTCGCTTACCGTCCCCATCTCTCCCATGTCTTTAATCTGCGTAGATGGTTCATAATCAGTATCCGGAGCCTGTTCGTTAATAGGAGCTTGTCCATTTATTGGCATAGTTTCAAACATAAAAATTATTAACAAAGTTTAGCATGAATTACTCAAACTGCCTATCTAAAAGCACACAAAAATACCCCGTGTTTTCCGGGGTATTTTCCTTTTTTTAATAATCCATCCCCATGCCTCCGCCATGGCCGTGTCCGCCTGCCGGTTCTTCCTTTTTAGGCAGATCGGTTATCACGCATTCAGTAGTCAGGAACATGGCTGCGATCGAAGCCGCATTCTGCAGGGCTGAACGCGTCACCTTGGTCGGATCAACGATCCCGGCCTTGAGCATGTCCTCGTACTTATCGGTCAACGCATTATAACCTTCGCTTCCGCTTAATTTTTTAACTTCTTCGGCTACCACTGAACCATCCTTGCCTGCATTCTGGGCAATAGCACGAATCGGTTCTTCGATAGCTTTTTTCAAGATACGTAAACCAACTGCTTCATCCGTCTCAAGATTAAGTGCGTCTAGCGCGGCTATTGTTCGCAGAAGCGCAACACCTCCACCCGGAACTATCCCTTCTTCGACGGCAGCTTTGGTAGCAGCGATAGCATCTTCGATACGATGCTTCTTTTCTTTCATTTCAACTTCGGTAGCGGCGCCGACCTTGATAACGCCTACACCGCCCGCGAGCTTGGCTAACCGTTCCTGTAATTTTTCACGATCGAACTCGCTATCTGTATTCTCAATCTGCTTTCTGATCTGCGAAACACGCGTTTGAATATCATCTTTATTGCCCTTACCATCTACGAAAGTCGTGTAATCTTTGGTAGCAATCACTTTATGAGCAGAACCCAGATCTTCCAATTCAACGGAATCTAATTTACGGCCTACATCTTCACTGATAAATTTAGCACCTGTCACCACCGCAATATCCTGCAACATTTCCTTGCGTCTGTCGCCGAAACCCGGGGCTTTAACGGCCAAAGCGTTAAAAGTACCGCGTAGTTTATTGACGACCAAGGTGGTCAAAGCCTCACCATCAAGATCTTCAGCTAGAATCACAACTTCTTTTTTTCCTGTCTGAACGACTTTTTCAAGAATCGGCAAAATATCCTGAATCGAAGAAATTTTCTTATCAGTTACCAATATATACGGATCAGAAAATTCAGCTTCCATGCGATCAGTATTTGTAACCATGTAATGTGAAAGATAGCCCTTATCCAGACGCATACCTTGAACCACTTCTTTATCAATACCAAAAGACTGCGATTCTTCAACTGTAATTACGCCGTCCTTACCCATTTCATTCATGGCTTCGGCGATGACTTTGCCAATTTCAGGATCATTGGCGCTAATAGTCGCTACTTGTTCAATTTCACCGCCGCTAACAGGCTTTGAAATTTTTTCTTTCAACTCCCTAACAATAACTTCAACCCCTTTTTCAATGCCACGTTTTACGGAAAGAGGATTGGCGCCGGCCGTAATATTCTTAATTCCTTCAGCGATCATAGCCTGTGCCAAAACCGTAGCCGTTGTCGTTCCATCGCCGGCCACGTCATTGGTTTTAGAAGCGACTTCTTTAACCAAATCAGCGCCGATATTTTCGAATTTATCTTCAAGTTCAATTTCTTTAGCCACGGTTACGCCATCTTTTGTAATTGTCGGTGAACCGTAACCTTTGTCTATAACCACATTTCGTCCCTTTGGACCAAGCGTTACTTTAACTGCATCCGCTAATTGATCCACGCCGCGCTTTAGCGCTTGACGTGCTTTCTCGTCGAATAAGAGTTGTTTTGACATATATTTTTATAATTCAACTACGGCCATAACGTCGGACTCAGAAATCACCAAGAATTCCTGATCTTCGATCTTGACCTCATCAGGTGAATATTTTTTAAAAACCACCTTCTCGCCAACTTTGAGCGACATGGGGGCGCGAGAGCCATTTTCTAAAAGCTTTCCCGGACCTACGGCGATAATCTCACCTTGTTCCGGACGGTCTTTATCTACGGTATCAGGAAGTATAATTCCGGCTTTTGTCATTTCTTCCTTGGCAACCGGTTTAATGATTACCCGGTCACCGAGTGGGCGAAGTTGCATAATTTTCTTATTAAGAAATTAAATAGATTTAGTGAAATATTTAAGCCGCAATAGCATTCATGGGTTTTGAGTGCTAACCAGCGTGTAAAAAACTATGCCAATTCTATGGCTTGCCGTCAAGTCCCCGCTTAGTTATTCTTACCGGATGTTTTCCTGGCTTTCCAAATTCATAAAAAATCCGCGCGTAATAGGCTCCGTAGCTCCCAGTTCACCGGCTCTGGCAAAACTCATGACGAGCGGTATTAAACCTGAACATAAAGTCTTAGAATTGGGTCCTGGTAACGGTGCGATTACAGGCTTCGCTGTCGAAAAATTAGCCTGCCCCACACAACTTACTTTAATAGAAGTCGAACCCGCGCTGGCCGAAGTATGCCGTAAAAAATTCCCGGGCGTTCTAATTAAATGCAACGACGTGCAAGATTCACTGCAAAACGATCCGGATCGTTATGACATGATTTTATCCGGCATTCCTTTTGCGATAATGCGTCCGGAAAAACGTAAACGAGTTTTTAAATTAGTCCACGACCATCTTAAAGACGATGGTGTTTTTATAATGTTCCAATATTCAACAACAACCTTGGACGAACTTAAAAATATTTTTAACAAAGTTAAAGTTGAATTCACACCCTGGAATATCCCGCCGGCCTTCGTCTATTTTTGCCATAAAAAAAGCTCCGCCGCGTTTCCACAGCAGAGCGAGTGAAAAGAACCCGACCGGGCCGAATAGCCTAGTAGGGCAATAGGACCGGCGCTACGACCGGAGGGCTTGGCGAGAAGAGATGAATGCCGTTCTTGCCGTTCTCTTTCACATTATGTTTAGCCGCTTCAGCGCGCTCCACGACCTCTCTGATCAGAACCCAGGGCTTTTCCGGATCAAATCTGGCATACCAGGTCCGATCCAAAATGAAGATGCCGATCGAGGCTGTAATGCTCGGGAGTTCAGCGTACTGATCCTTATTCTGTACCATGTTACTTGCCGATTTATTTCGGCTGCCCGTGGGAACAGGGACCATGCGGATGGCTTCCAGGAGACGATAGGCGATCGCCATTGACTCGAATCTATTCATGACCATGAGTATAAGAAACTCGTCTCCACCGAGCCGAACAATCGCATCATTAGGGCGGAGGTTTGTCTGTAACGCAGTAGCCACGCCTTTAAGAACTTCATCCCCCGCCTGGTAACCGGCTTCGTCATTGATTCGCTTAAACAAATCAAGATCAATGAAAATCGTACACAGATCCTGCTCCTCGCGCTGTGCCCGACTGATGTACGAGCCAAAGGCATGATACAACCAACGACGGTTGCACAGGCCGGTCAGAGTATCGGTCATGGCGCTTTCACGCAGTACTCGCATTTGGTCGCGAATGATCCGACGCTGTTTGTCGTACTCCGTACGATCCTTCAAGATCACCAGGTAGCGAACCAAGAGCCCTTCTACTCTGAGCGGACTTATATCAACCTCTACCGGAACTATACGTTCACCCTGAAATGGTCTGATGTAAATACGCAGACCGCGAATCTCTCCCTTATCCAGCAATATACCGAAAATTCTCTCGTGCCACGACGTACCCCCGCTCCTGCAAAACACATCGAGGAATTGCCTGCCTTGGCACTCTTTGGCTTCGAGCCCGAGCATCGATGAAGCCGCCGGATTAATGTTGGAGATCTCGCCGTCCGGCAGAATCACGAGTGCGCCATCCGTGATACACCCGAAAAGAAGCAAGAAAAGTTCATGCTGCCGCTCAAACCAGAGCGGCAAATCATGTTCCGATCTTTTCAGGGGGTACAATTTCAGAGCCTGCGCCAAAACAGCTGGATCTACCGGTAGCGTGGTTGCTTGCTCCATTCTCATTCTCCTTAGCGTGCGTTTAATAACGTTAAAAAGTCAAAGTTCGCCGTGTAAAAATACACGACTTAGGCCAAATAGTCAAGAAGAGGGGTGATCCGTTTCTTTTTTAAAAGCTAACATAATACCAAACATTAAAAGGACCTGACCGCTCCAAAGCGACCAGAGATAATGATCAAACAATGACAAGAAGAAAAGGGATGAAATGACAGGCAAAAGCATCTCTTTGCTCATGAAGACTTCTTTCAATTTGTGAACGAATGCTTTTTGACTTCCCGCTAAAAATACGATCATCAACATCAGACCAACTAAACCAAAATCAATCAATGCTAGAAAAAACACGTTATGAGGCGGCTCAATCGGCGCCGATAATTTTTCATCCGCAGAAACCGCTTTTGTAAGTTCGGCGTTTGGACCGGTACCCAGCCATAAATTATTTTTTAATATTTCCAAACCCAATCGCAATCCCGAAAAACGCGCTTCCAGAGATTTAGCTTCCAATCTTTCTGCCGGATTAAAACGCGTAGCCAAATGATCCGCCTGCGTAACCGCCACTGCAGAAGCGATAAAAATCGAAGAGACGAGCGCAATAATAAAAAATTGAAAACTTATAAATTCTGATGAATCGGTTTTCTGTCGCGTTTTTAGCAAGCGACGAATGCGAATGATAAATAAAACCAGAACACCCACCGATGCCGCGATCCAGGCGCTGCGCGCATAAGACAAAAGAATCGCCACGGACAAAAAACATGAGATAAGCGAAAAGCTGAGTGCACGCCATTTAGAAACTGCAGTCGCCGCAAGCCAAAGTGAGACAATAAACCCAATCGCAACCCAACCACCGAAAATATTCGGATGCGGAAATCCACCGTAGATACGCAAAACGCGAAACAATCCATGCTCGATAACCGATACTCCCTGGTTTTCCGGCAGTTGTGCGGCTATACCAAGCCATTTACTTCCGACTACCAATTGTTCATAGTATTGCCAAAACCCAAGTAAAATCTGGGGGATGAGCGATAATATAAACCAAAAAGCCAATTTCTTAACAGAAATACCGGCTTGATAAATGGTCAGCGCAAAAAAGAAAAGCAAAGACACTTGCAACCACCATTGAATTATGGCGATTAGAGCTCGATCTTCAAAATTGCTAGCCAAGATACTGATGGCAACAAAGACGAACATGGCTCCGGATATCTTGAGCGTTAAAATTGGAGAAATTTTTTTTCTTTTTTGCCAGAATCCCAATATCACCACTGACATTATCAATAACCAGGAGGCGTAAACCGACGCGCTCCCCTGCTCCCAATTCCAGCCACCGAGCTTCGCACCCTGAAACCAACGTGTCTGCCAGGGTAATAAAAAAATCGACAAACGCCAGAGGATTTCAAATGTCGTATTTAAAAAATTTTGTTTTCTATACCTCTCTGTCTGCATATCTCTTGGTATTTTCTTCGATACTCTTCGCGATTATCAATCACATGAAATTTCAAAACCGAATCAGTGACCATTACCGTCGTATCCTTATTCATTTTATCTTTTATGACACGAGGAAAACATTTCAATTGAAAAACCCTGAACGCTTTTTCGAGGGCGGCCAACGTCGGTATTCTTATTCGTGGAGATCTCACCGCAAAATCCGGCGGCACCTCCCATTTTTTTGCAAAAGAATGACATGTACGCAATCTGTAGTTCGCTTCCCAGAATTCCTTGGACACGCCATCATCGTAGAGTGGCAATAGAGATAAAAACCAATATCTGAAATATGGATCATCGCCCGGCAGAGCATGCAACGAAATATCCAGCTGCCCATCGGATATAAAATATGACAAACAAACCGAATCTTTTTCGTGTCCTGGGCGCGGTCTCAAGCCCATAAGTTTCAAAACACCACTGCTAAAAAATCTCGTAGTCCAGATACTTCCGGCTTTTACAATTATAAAAAAATCCAAATCCGCTTCATCACGAGCCTCCCCTAAAGCCGTGGTATTGGCGAGAGCCACGAACCTGACACCACCTAAACGAACTAGCCACCTGACAACACGCCGTGCTCGCCGCCTTTTTCGCGGCTGGTATATTTCCCTGTCTTGAATTTGACTAATTATTCTATTGATTGAATCCAGGTATGCTAAACGTCCATTTTTTAAAGATATTACTCGCCGTTCAATCAAATCATGAACGGCTTGGATAACTTGTTCCCGGCCTTGTTCCGCGGAACCACCAAAATCAACGGTTAAAACCAACTCCGGCAAAGTCGGAGCATAATCCCATGCTTCATGAAACGCCAGTGTCCGCAATATCGCGGTTTTAACCGCTTCAAATTCCATGTTAAAACCCGGTTGGTACGCCTTTAGCGATTAATTTCGCGGATGCCGGAACCGAGGCATCGACTATAATAATTTTTTCCAAACTCATACTCACGATTTGCGGCCAATTTATCATCAGTTCTTCATTCATCAAATGCGGAACCAGACCCGGTGTAAGCACTTTTATGGCAATAAGTTTTCCGGTTTGTTCATCAATCTCCAAACTTGATAATCTTCCAATTTTAATTCCAGATTGAGTGAAAACAGTAGTTTTTTCCAACCGTTTTGAATTCAAGGCCATATAGAACCAGCGTACCAGAGTAGTAAGTAAAACGTGAAGACTCAGACTTATTGATATTAAAAACAGGCTTTCAGCTCTCTGTCATTCCCGTGGATCCTCCCGTCATTCCCGTGAAAACGGGAATCCAGCATCAAACAAATCCTTCCACTCTGGATTATATTTTTCTATTAATTCCAGCTTCCAATTACGATTCCATTTCTTCATCTGCTTCTCTCTAAGAATAGCGGCCGAGATATCCTCCGTTTCTTCATAAAAGACCAAATA
>JBDRFZ010000006.1:0-36855 GCA_043818395.1 Patescibacteria group bacterium | reverse complement strand
GCATTACGCGGCCAAGGATATCGTGGATATTCAAATGCTTCTTCGACATAGGGAAATAGCTTTGTTCCATATCCCGACATGGTATCGGGACCGGACATTTCTATTTCCTCTAAAGCGGACAATACTATTTCCGGATTACAGTCTAGTTTAATTTTGTCTAGTTTAATTTTTGTCTAGTTTAATTTTCGGATTTCCTGAATCTATACTCAATTTGTTCAAAACCTCCAACCCAATAACACCAAATGCGCGAACATAATCCTGGCGACAAGTTGGCCAGTGGCGTAAGTATAGCGTTAATAGCTCTTATAATTTCGACTTGCCAGTCCGGGATGACCATGCGGTAGATGTCCGGACGTATCGTCCAATCCAAGCGAAGCGAGACGAGCTCTAAAGCCGGACCGTAAAAAAATGAGGGTAATTTCGGATTGAAATAGTGCGGCAAGCCTACGTCGAACCCATGCTTGTGTTCGGAGTGCGTAAAACCGCGCGAAAAATGCGGAACGCGTATTTGAAGTATACCCCCCGGCTTTAGGAGCGAGACACAGGCTCTGATCATGCCGAATGGATCGTCCAGATGCTCAAGTACGTGGAACAACGATATATATTCGAATTTTCCTTGCGGTAACTTACCTAATTCATCTGTGTTGTTCAAATTCAAAACCAAATCACATCTGGCTTCAGGGCGCACATCAATATTCAAAGCATCCGCTTCAGGAAAATCTCCGCAACCCAAATTCAACCTGGTAAGGCCTTTTAGTCCCGGTGATAATTCATTGTAATTCCGACAACTCATAGATTATTTCGGATGAATGACACAATAATCAACCCTCTTTTTTGCCAAGTAAAAGTCAAAGAAGTCTTCCTGCATTCTTCAGACATCCGTTTCTTTACCTCTGACGGATAACCAACGAATCTCCCTAATGCTTCGGCGAAACTCTCCTCGTCATCCGGTTTGAAAAATATTCCCATATTCTCATCCAAAACTTCATGCGACGATGGTACGTCGCTGGCGATGACGGGTAATCCAGCTGCCAAGTATTCGAAAAGTTTTATAGGAGATGTATACAGCCTGCCGATTTCGAACTTGGCCGACGTCGGCAGAATAGCCGCGTCCACTGCAGTTAGCCATTGCAAAACTTCGGCGTGAGACATATGTCCCATGAATCTGACATTCTTCGTGCCTAACGGGACAAGCTTCTTTACGCGTTCCATATCTTCCGGATTTCCGCCGACAATCACGAATTCGCTCCTTTCCGGAATCCGGTCAAAAGCCAGCGCGATGGCGTCCATACCCTTCCAGGGAAACAGATGGCCGGTATAAACAAAAATGGTTTTACCAGCATCTAAATTCAAACGTTGCCGTACTTCTGCCTTTTCCGGAAGCCCGATGAATTCACCCGGGTCAAATGCGTCCATAGCCACGCAGATTTTATCTTCCGCGATTCCCTGTCCCCCCAACAGATCCTTCAGACCTTTCGTGATTACGATAAAACCGCTCATCTTATCTTTGATGCGCTTCCAACGTCCCATGTTGGACAGCGGGCTGTCATGCAATTCCAGGAAAATCGGCTTCATGGTCTTCATCGCGACCAAGGCCTGGGCTACGACCGGATCGCGCGTATACCAAACATCACACTCATCCAACGATTCCATACGGCGCCTTAATGACCGTATAAATGTCCATCGTTCAATGACGAAAGCTGCGCTCCAAAAAAATGATGGAGCGTCAGTCAAAACGTCCCAAACCGGTAACCTGGAAATTTTGAATGTCTTTTCCATACCGTAATACTCGAACGGATCCTTTGCGGCCAAAGGATTCTTACGGTCAGCATGAAACAGCGTTATATCCAAATCCTGTTTCGCTAAAGCCGCGCAGGTCTTCATTATCTGATAGCCATGCGCCTTCTCTGTCGGTAGGCGTGCATTCTCGATGTAGTAAATTTTCAATCTTTCGGTAATCATATCATTTTCGCGCCTTTGCCAACCAAAAACATGGCGCTTGTTTATTCTGTTTGATTGAAAATTTATCCCACACGAAAACGACAGGTGCGGCTACGAACTGAATGAACTTCGACCCTCTGCCCGGCATAAGTGTCATAGCGAATGAAGTCCCCACCCCGCCGACAGGAGTGATGACAATATCACAAAACCCGGCGTCGATTAAAATCTTTTCTACACCTTCCCTCGTCCAACGGTGGTAATCATGCGGTTCTGGATTCTCGGAAAAGAAAAATGGGAAAGTCGCGATGAATGTCGCACCAGGCTTCATGACTCGTTTGATTTCTCCGAGCGTAAATGCTGGATCGCAGACAATATACAGCATGTTGAGCGCAATCACGCCTTCAAACTCGGCGGCCACAAATGGAAAGGCCTTTTCTGCATCTAAAAACGTCCAATCAATTCCAATTTTAACATCTGTATTCACGCGCACGCAGTCTGCCGGTAGGTACTTTAAGTAGCTCGGTGCGCCGCCACCTACATCCAGCCAGCGGCCATGACAAAACGCCATTTCCTTGGAAAGTAAATTGTTCATGACGATCCTACCAAAACTCTTACCTCGCTTCAATTCATTTAAATCATGGACTAATCCCATATATCAAGCTTTCTTTAACCGAAAAAAATGATGATAAGAATTCCAAGGTAAAAGCCAATCTTTCTCGACTTTGAAATCTTTCGACATAGCCGCCTTGACGTCTTTTATATTTACTCCGATGCGCCCCAGCTCCCATTGATGTTCACCACCCAGCGGCAACATAGACTTAATTGGCAGTTTACAGACAAACCGCACCTTGGGTAAAATCGGCATGTCTAATATGAGACGTAAACTGTAACCCCAATGCGGAACAGATAGTACAGCGCCGAGCTTAGTGATGCGTGCAATTTCGCTAAGGCAGATCTCCAGTTTAGAAAATGGTAGATGCTCCAAAACTTCGGCGCATAACACGACGTCATATTGGTCATCAGTCATTGGAATCGCTTCGACCGAACCTACTAAATCAGGTTTTAAATTCGAATCCAGGTCCAAAGTTGTGATGTGGACTCCGTTATTCTTCAGGGTCTGCGTCACAATACCATTCCCCACCCCAATCTCGAGGCAGGTCTGTGGATTGAACTTCAATACCTCGTCTACTTGGGTATAATAACTCGCCCACCTCTCGGCTGATTCGTATTTAGTCCAAATCTGGTAATTCATAAATCAATCACTTGATCAGTGTAGTCAAGTCTTTCGAAGACATCCACCATAAAACAGGGATGCGTGGAATGGCATAGTAATCCGATACCGCTGACCAAATTCCGGGTTTTACTGTAAATGCCCCTGCGAATCCGGCCGTTCTGACCACGGAAATCACCTCTTGGTTTACCTTACCACGCGGATAGGCGAAAGCCAGTGGCGCTGTGCTAGGCTGAAGCGCTTTAATATCGGCATACGAACCCTTAATTTCATCTTCCAAATCTTGCGGTTCGAGTTCCGTCAGGTTCGTATGGGTCTGACCGTGTGCGCCCAGTTCCAAAATCTTTTCTTGGGCGAGGGTCGCCAGCTTGTCAAGCGGCACGACCTGGCGGACCCAGCCGTCCGAACTCTTGATTTCCTTTATCAAACCGGGAGCGAATACCAACGGTTTAATCGCAAACATTTTAAAAACATCCAATACGTCCAGCAAGTCCTCAGTCGCATCGTCGATAGTTGCCAAGATGTTCTTTGTCTTTAAACTCTTATCATGAATACAGCTAAGAATGCCGCTAAAATCCTGAAAAATATAACCAGCGGACATCGCCCGAATAAGCCAGGCTGTCAGCCTGGCTTTATCCCAACCAGCTGAACCCCGGTTATCAAATGAATGAAACATGATAACAGGCACTCCTTGACTAAAACGCCGCAAGCTTAACTTGTGCAACCCAAGCTTTACTGCCTGTTTTAAAGGTCGCTTAGGCCGTGCTTCGTGTAGTAAGGCCGACAGTTTTACTAAATGGGAATCCATCGAATGCTGGCGCATTACCCATTCGCGCAACTGCAAGCTAACAGTTTTCCTTTGCTCGGCCGACATAGCTAGGATCTTATCCAAGGCTTCAGTAAATTCCTCTTCATTACCGAATCTAAGCCAATACAAACCTTCGAACAAGCCACGTGCTAACCCCTTCGTCGCAGCCATGACTACGAGCCCGCTGGCTGCGGCTTCCAATATAGTCTTATCCATAGAGCCGGGTGTGGCGTTGATAAAGATATCGAAATTTTTATAAATTTCCGGTGCTTCCCGATTCGGAACATCACGCTCTTCCCAGTGCGCCATCGGTGGTAATATGGTTTTCAACTCCTGACGGCTGGCTTCGTCGGTTGTTTTACCAATGACCGTCAAATCAACTCTTCCGGCCTCGAGCAATGGGGTCAGCACCCTGACCATCCAGGCTACGCGCTTGACCGGCGAAATGCGGCCAAATAATAAAACTTTCGGCGCTATATGGACTTGAGGACTCGTTACCGCGGGTTTGAACTTTTCAATATCTAAATGATGGCCGATAAGTAGCGCGGATTCAAGAGGATTAGATTCGGGTACGGCCGTCACGATGTCGTTGGCCCATGGCACAGCCAACCAAAACCACGGGCCTTTAACCGTGTAATGCGTATACCAAAATACAATTTTCTTTCCCAACAACCTCCACAACCAACCTAGGCACGCCAGATATTGCGCATCGCCTCGTATAAAAACCGACTGGTAACAAAAACGTTCCTGCCAAGAAATCTTCGCAACATTCCAGAGAACCGCGAACCTTGATTTCGAGCCTTTGAGTCGTGATGCCCGGATTTCAATATTCGACGGAAGATCCGGCAATGGATCGGAGACGCGCAAGGCGCAGACGATAGCATCCCCATGTTCCGCGAACTTCCTTAACCAAGGGACGAAGAAACCGAAAAGCGGATCATTCTCGTCAACCGCCTGGGCACAGATCAAAGTGCGCGGTTTGGTCTCCAATGTTTTTTTCCATTGAACCGCTTGTTCGTGTGCTGCGGCTTCTAAGCTTTGCGCTTCGATTGATGTTCCGGTGATTCGCTTATCAGTTGATGCTATTTCTAATATTCGACTGATTTCTTCCGGATCTTCTGATATTAAAACCCTGGCTCGGCTCAACTTCTCCAGCCAGCGTGCGCAACCCGTGTCCGTCATAACTACGGGTACGCCGGCCATAGCCGCTTCGACGACCGCCACGCCCCAGCCTTCGTGTTTAGAAAGCAAGACGAAACAAGAAGCGCGCTCCAAATATGGCAAGGGATCGCCGTGCCCTGCGAATTCGACTGAATTCAAAATACCCAACGCTTGAGCTTTAGCTTTAAGCTGTGGCTTCAAAGCTCCATCGCCTACAATCACAAGCTTGGCTTGGGGATTATTTTTTCTTACTAAGGTGAAGGCGGTCAACAGCAATTCAAATCGCTTCACCGGAATCAAACGCCCGACTGAGACAAAATTAAACGGTTCCGGATGACACATAGCCGCCCTGAAACGTTCGTCTGCTGCAATCGGCAACCAATACGATTTATCTCCCAGACTCTTCGTTTTAAGATTATCAAGACTCTTGGGACTTACCGTCCGGATGCCCTGCGCACGTTGCGCGAGCCACCGGGCTAACTGCGTACGCAGTAGCCAAAACGGCTCATCCGCCACTTCGCCGTCAAAAAAACCACCATGGTCCTGAAGCTCTAATTTTTTGTTGAATTTACGCGCGACGGCGTAAGCGAGAAGGCCAAGTTCGAACGGATCCTGTGCCGTAATCAGATCAGCGATCTGAGCAC
Source organism: Patescibacteria group bacterium (assembly GCA_043818395.1). Lineage (GTDB taxonomy): Bacteria > Patescibacteriota > Patescibacteriia > 2-12-FULL-60-25 > 2-12-FULL-60-25 > JBDRFZ01. The sequence goes on along the minus strand of JBDRFZ010000006.1, from coordinate 31,070 downwards.
ACTTCAAAGCTTGACGCCAGCAACGCAGAATCCGCCGGATCAGACCAACACCGCCACTACTCCAAACACGTAAACCGTTTTCGGACCACTCACCTGCCTCGCGCGACATGACGATCACGTCTAACTCAACGCCCCGGTCGCGCAAAAGACGCCAGCGGTTGGCCGTGGACGAATCTGGTTTGAGGCCGGCGCTGTCCCGGCTGAGCATCAAGACGCGCATTGCAGTCTGTTATTTTTGCAACAGAACGGAATAAAATGAAGTCGTATTTTTTTTTCGGTTCTAAACAAACTATCCAATAAATATGCCGAGGGGTCAAGCAACCAACGAAACTTAGCTTGCAGAGGCAAAAAACGCGACATAGCGTGGAACCAACCACCATGCTTCTGAATAGTTACGTTTTCGAAGCCTCGTGACATGAGTCGGATCGTGCTCTCGAAGAACCTCCAATAATCCGGATAAGCACCAACGCCAGTCCGAGCGTGATACGGATAGATAGACGGAACTTGGATAAAAACTAAACCACCGTTTTTTAGCACACGATGAATTTCACGAAGTGCATCCCATGGTCGCTCGACGTGCTCCAAGACCGAACGGCAAATCACACCATCAATCGAATTATCGGCCAGCGGCAAGGCGTGTATATCGCCCAAAATGTCCGGTCCGTAATCTGCCGAGGAATCGAGCGTCCGGTATTCGCAATTACAGAACAGCAACTCGAACTTCTTCATCCCTTTCATGAAGCGCTTGCCGCCGCCCACATCCAAAATAATCCTACTCTTGGCCAAAAGCCGCATACATTCTTCTTCAAATTTTTCGAATGGTCTTTGCATATTCATTTAATTTGATTTAACGGCCTGCTCCAATAATGCTAGATAAGCATCAACCTTCTTCTCGAATAATTCGGAAAAAACCGGCTCCAAACGTTCAGGCATGATTTCCAATGCTTTGACCCACGCGTCAGTATCCAAGTAAGGTAAAACGGTCACATGTTGCGGGAACAGCTCCTTTGTCTCCGGATTGCCGCCTTTGTCGCTCACGAGGCTCGGCAGACCGACAGATGCGGCTTCGGCCACGACATGCGGGAAGCCTTCATAGCCGGAGGGAAGCGCGAAGATATCGGCCACAGCATACCACTCTGCGACTTTCTCGCGTCCGAGTTTACCGGTGAAAATTACTCGAGATGAGACGTCGAGTTCTTCTGCTCGGCGTTTCCAATCCGGTAGCGAGGGTCCGTCGCCAACAATCACGAGCCGATACTCATCCGGTAAACGCACCAGCGTCTCACATAAAAAATCACCATGCTTCCACGGGACTGCTCGGACGACTGTCAATATAATTTTCTTTTCGGCTAAACCAGACATCGCCCTCAATTCATCTCGGACGGGAGTTGGCGGCAAAGGCGGAATCGTGTTACAGATGACGTTTATTTTCTCCGGCGCTGTACCCCAAGCCTCTGCAATCTTTTTCAAATATCGACTTGGCGTTATAACATGCCTCGCGCGTTTGGTCGTCCGTCTTTCGATACGTTCCAACCAACCAACAAATCCGGCATGTGACTTCTGGACAAACTCATCCAACAACTCCAAATTCGATGGTGACTGCTGACGATAAATTTCCCAGGCGTAGTCCCCGACAATTTTCATCACCACCGGCTTACGCGCCAACCAAGCGCCGATAGTACCGGGCAAACCCTCGGAAACTGGACCTTGTAAAAAAACAATGTCAGATTTTCTAGCAGCCCGATAAACGTTCCAGGCATATCTCGCGTATCTTACTAACGGGCCTCCACTCCGTCGCACCACGATAACCGGCCAGCCGTCTCCAGTCTGTGTCTTTTCGTCCCCATAGCAAATCACCGTGGGCTCTTGCCCGCGTCGCTTGAGTTCCCGCGCCAGATCACAACTGAAGCTAGCCGGGCCCCCGATCTCAGGCGGATAAATTCCGGTCGCTAATAATACTTTCATGTCTTGGTGACGACGATTACGGTTAACCAGAATATCGGATCCAATATCTCGGGACTAGTCAGATCATTCATCTTTAATTCAAAATCATGCCATTCTCTAATAGCTTCATCTGAAGCTTTTGATCCGGCTAAATTTTTAATGCCGCGTCCGTTAAATTTCAAAAGCTGTTCGACACTCCCGCCTTTGCTTTCTGCTATCTTTTTTATTTCTTCATCTCGCACCTCTTTCATATAAGATCCCTCATAACCCAGCTTAGCCAGCCATTGGCTTATCGGGACCATGACTCTTTCCTTGGGGTTGGACGAACGAAAATGTCCGGAGTCGTAATTCAGGAACGCCTTTCCCCCGCTTTTTAAAAGGCTTAAAACGGTTTCCATGAATGCGGACAAATCCACTACGTATTCCAATGCTGAGAAGGCCGTAACCACATCAAACGATCCAGTCTTGTCCCTAAATAACTGCGCATCCGCCACCATGACATTGGCATTCAAGATACCCTCGAAAGCACGTTTGGCCTTGGCGATTTCTTTATTATCGGAATCAATGCCAAAATATTTTATGGATAGATGGTCTTTCAAAAATTCCGGCCAGGCAGAACCGTAACCGCAGGCTAAATCACACACATCAAGGTAGCCATCACCGGCCAACGACTCAATTTGGCTCAATATCCACTGTTTAGCAATATTTTTTCGCGAATATAGCTTCATAATTACCCTATAAGTGTATTCAACAATTTTTCGACGCGACCGGCAATACCTATCCATTCGTATTCTCTGCTGACCAAATCATTACCGTTTATAACCAATTTCTCTCTAAGTCCAGGTTCTTCTTGTATCCTTAAAACCGCCATCGCAATCGACTCCGGATCGTGCGGCTTGCAAAAGACTCCCGTCTCCCCGTCTATCAAAAAATCCGGAATACCGCCCACCGGCGTACCGATGATGGGGATGCCAGCGGCCATGGCTTCTAAGAATGAATTACCCAAACCTTCGGATATCGAAGCGCGGACGAAAATTTCCGAAGCTTGCAGGATACCGGGCAGTTCGTCGTGCGATTTTTTACCTAAAAATATCACGCGATCTTCCAATTTCAATTCTTCGACGAGATTGCTCAATTTTTCCCGATCTTCTCCTTCGCCGGCGATTACGACTTTGTAATTTAATGGAAGATGGACAAGCGACCGCACCAAATCATCAACTCCGTTTTTCAAAGAGAGTCGCGACGCTGTTATAAGCACTACGTCTTGATCCCGGACTTTCCATCTATCACGCAGTTTTTGACGTTCCTCGGCGCTAATCCTGCACGTAAATTTTTCCATATCAACGCCGTTCGGAATGACTTCCGGTTTACCCCGGAAACCCATCTTCACCGCCCATTCAGCTAGGAAATTACTAATCGCCTGCACCGAATCAGCTCGCTTGAAGATCATTTTATGCAAAAACTCAAAACGTCCAGCGCGTTTTGCATAATGCTCAAGCGGATCGCCTTCCTGCAGAGTCAAAAGAAGTTTGGTCTTTGGACGAAGCCAGGTATAAACCAAGGCCGCGAATCCGCCGTAGCTGGCCATGAGAGACCAGATGACGGGTGGTGAACGGTGAGCGATGAACGGTGAGCGATGAACGGTGAGCGATGAAACTGGACCGAGAATGGGAAGGAGATATTTATCTACCGAATGACCGAAGCCTACGCGATGAACCGTAACGTTCCCGATTTTTTCGGTTGACGGAAGTCCCTTTTTAAGGCGCGCACAAAAAAGATCGAACTGCCAACCAGGTAATCGGTCTGTCACTTCTTTCATAGCCACTTCAGCTCCGCCAACTAGCGGGAAATATGTAGTAGAAAAAATAATGACGCGCTTTGTCATACTTTCTTTCCTGTCTCCTTTTGCATCTCCTTTAATATCGAGTTATAGACGAAACGGATCTGGTTAGCGAACACGTCACCAAGTCGATTTGAGGCGTTAAGTTTCAAGCGCGACGCATAACCTTCTTGATCTCCACTCGCGATGGACACCTGGTCCGCATTTTTTAATATCAAAGGAAGTAATAACCGATAATGGAATGGTAAACTATGGAACTTTTGATCCGCCAACGAAATCAAAATTGGCAGGCCAGAGAGTCTTCGCCAGCCAACGGCGGCCATAGCCGCATAGCTCGCCATAAGCGCCCAGCCGAAGACATAAGAATTAACTGCGGAGAGTTCTTTGGCTTTACGCGATCCCAGAATAGGTAAGAGATATTTGTCGTACCATTTTCCGTAACCAAGACGATATACCGTGACGTTGGGCAAGGGCGATGGCGCATCTTTTGCGTCTCGCGAAAAAGCCGTGGTGATCACGTCAAAGTGTACGTCTGGCAATAATCGCATGAGTTTAATGAGCGCATCTTCAGCCGGACCCATAATCGGGGCAAAGGTGGTAGAAAAAACCAAAACATTTTTCTGCACGACTTTTATGTGCTCGGTTTCCTTAACGAATTGTTTTACATATTCGTCTAAGCGGTGTTTCTGCTGCCAACCTAAAACGCGGACTTTTTCGGTATCAGCTTTTGAGGTCTGCCTATTACCGCGACGCTCCGGCAGCATGACGATTTCTGCGCCGAACATTTTAGCGACATCCATGACAGAATATGCTTCAGTCGCGCCGATGCCGTGTTCATCACCTTCCCCTTTTTCTCCGACCAAAACCAAGCCCTCCACGATGTCATTAACGTGAGTAAAATTCCGCTCTTGCGACCCCGGCGATACAACTGTAAGCGGCTGGCCTCGGCGGTATTCTTCAGAAAAAATTCCGATCAGAGTCGAGTATGGCCCGTGACTTATTTCACCCGGTCCGTAAACATTGTAAAAATAAGTTATGGCAAACGGCAGGCCGAACCATTTGCCGTAGTTACGCACCAATTCGGTATTCGCGGCCTTCATCCAGGTGTAAGGCGTCAGGTCACGTCCTAAGCCGTTATCGCTGAATTTCGAAGACGAACCAGCATATACAATCTTACAATTATGTTTACGACAGTATTCCAAAACCGCGAACGTTCCCGCGATATTCAAATCCCAAACGAGTTCAGGCGGATCCTCCAAACTTTTTTCTACGCGTGAATATTCACCAAGATGGAAAACTAAATCCACTTCTTCCGGAACCAAAGTCTCAATATTTTTCGTATGCCCTTCCCGATAATCCACGCCTGAAACATGGTTATCGCGTGAACCCGTAAAATAGTTATCCAAAGAAATTACCCCATGCCCATCTCGAACAAGCCGCTCGCATAAATGCGACCCTACAAAACCAGCGCCTCCGGTAACAAGAATTTTCTTCATAAAGGATACCTCTCAAGCCAAGTCGCGAGCGATAGGAGCATCCATAATCTGTTGCCGTGATCATTGCCTTTTTTGTTGTCTTCGATCAAATGTTTTATGGCCTCGGGTTTGAAAATACTACTAAGGGACGAATTCGGATCCAGGCATTTATCGTGGATAAAATCGCCAAGCGGCCCGCGAAACCATTCGGCTAGCGGCACTTGAAACCCGCGTTTAGGACGTTCGAGAATATCCGCCGGCAATATTTTGGCCAAAGCTCGTCTTAAAGCAACCTTAGTTTTACCATGACATACTTTTTGTTTAAGCGGTAGACGAAGCGCTAAAGAAACCATACTCTCATCCAAAAACGGCGATCGAGCTTCGAGTCCGAACCTCATGGTCGCCCTATCCATTTTAACATTCAAATCATCCGGCAGATAAGAAATCAAATCAAAAAACATGGCCGTGCGAAGACCTTTCCTCTCTCTCATGATTTCTGCGATATAACAAACTGCATCCTGTTTTTGCGTTTCCGCTAAAAATTCCGGCTGACAAAACATTTTCAGCCAGGACGTGGAAAAATACGCGCCGCAAAACATTTCTCCGTAGGCCTGCCTGGGTTCATGACGCAAAGTCTCGAGTACATCCGAAAGACGATTAAACCTAGGGTCATGCGCCATCTGGGCAATAAGTTTTGATGTACCGGCAGCCAATAGCGGCGCAAACGGAATCCTGCTTATTTGATACGCTCGATCATAAACCGCATATCTGCGATAGCCGCCAAATAATTCATCACCACCGTCACCAGTTAATACAACCTTGATCTCATCAGCCGTGGCCTTGGCTAATAACCAGAGCGGCAAGGCTGATGAGTCGGCATAAGGCGCATCGTAATGAAGCGTAAGATCATTTACGAGAGACTGCAGATCCTCTGGTTTAGCTTCGAACTCCTGATGATCCGTGGAAAATTTTTCGGAGATCGCCCGCGCTTCACGACGTTCATCCCTATGAAGTTGCGGAAAACCCATAGTAAAAGTCTGCACCGGTCTTGTTACGTGCTTGGATGCGAGCGCTACGATAGCCGCCGAATCGATACCGCCGGATAAAAATGCGCCAACCGATACATCCGAGGCAAGTTGTCTTACAGCTACAGCCTGGTCCAAAGTCGTTCTTATTAAATCATCGATCTCACGATCTGGTAAATCTATCCAGGACCTTTTAATATCCGTTGTTTTCGGAGAATCCCATTCATGATAACGACTCATCTCCAAACAATTTCCGTCCCAAATTCCATAACATCCGGGTAAAACCTGTTGGACTCCCTCAAAACCAGTACGCGGCGAAGGAACGTATTGCAAGCCGATAAAAAGACGCAAATCGGTAAGCGATGGCTTAAGTTTTATGACCTGAGCGAACGCTTTTATCTCTGATGCAAAAATTAAATCCCCGGAATCAGTAAAAGAATAATAAAGCGGTTTTTTTCCAATTTTATCCCTAGCGATAAATAAACGACCACGACAATGATCCCAAAGAGCAAAGGCAAACATTCCCTTAAGCCTGATGAGGCAACCGACATCCCAAGCGCGATAAGCTTCCAGAATAACCTCGGTATCCGATTGCGTTTTAAAAACCGCACCGTGCTTTTCCAATTCTTCGCGAAGCTCGCGATAATTATAAATTTCGCCATTAAAAACTATGTGGTAATTACCTCCTGAATCCTGCATGGGTTGAGCGGCTGTCTCGTTTAAATCAATAATAGCCAAACGGCGATGTGCCAAACCAATGCCTTGTTCCGCCCATAGTGCATCGCCATCCGGACCCCTGTGCTTGATCGCCTCTGACATGCGAAAAAGGGCTCCTTCATCGGGCCTGGATCCGTCTTTTTTAGCAATACCTGCAATGCCACACATAATTGAGAGATAGTCAGTAACCGTTGACCTTCGTATACATTTATTAATTTTATCATTCCCGTGAAAACGGAAATCCATCCGTTTTTACACTGGATTCCCGTTTTCACGGGAATGACGAATATGCCTGTCTTGATCCACTAAGGTCAACAGGCTAGCTACTAATACCCGTTCAGTTATGTTAGCCTAGAAATATGGAAGTCGCAAAACCCCAAACCAAACGCTCCAACCGCATCCTGCTTTTAGTGACTCAGGCGGATTGGGGCGGTGTGCAATCGTTTTTAATACGCTTTTGCGATTCGATGATGCGCGAAGGACGAGATGTACTCCTGGCCGCCGGCGGAGAAGGAGAATTATGGAAAGAAGCTGAAAAAAAAGGCATCCCGATTCGCCGTCTTAAACATACAACCCGGGAGATAAATCCGATAAAAGATTTTCAGGCGGTTCTGGAGATAAAAAAACTAATAAACGAATTCCGACCCGATGCCGTACACTTGAACAGTTCAAAGATGGGTGTAATCGGGAGCATCGCTTCCCATATGTCCGCCAAAAAACCCTGGACCGTTTACCGAATCGGTGGTTGGGCCTTTAAAGAACCGTTATCTGCTTGGAAACGCTGGATTTATCAAACCACGGAAAGACTAACCGCTAAATTTAAGGATGTGATTATCTTAGTCCATCCGGGCGATGCCGAAATTGCACCCATGCTGGGTATCCGACCAAGACATTGGTACGTTACCGTACCAAACGGTCTCGAGGTAAAAAATTTCATCTCACAACTTTTAACTAAAGCCGAAGCCAGACAGATCCTTCAACTACCTGAACACGCTTTTGTTTTTGGTACGGTAGCTAACGCATATGCCACTAAGGGGTTGATTTCTTATCTGGATGTTCTGGATCGCGTTTTAAAAGAAGATCGCAACTCATACGCCGTCATTATTGGCGACGGACCGGAATTCGAAGAACTTAAAAAGAAACAAAAAAAATCAGAATCCGGCGACCGCATTATTCTAACCGGTCACCGTGATGACGCTTCCGCTCTTTATCCGGCTTTTAATGTATTTGTCCTGCCCTCCAGAAAAGAAGGTATGCCCTGGACCATTCTTGAAGCCATGTGTGCATCACTCGCGACTGTCGCTACCGATGTCGGAGCATGCAAATGGATGTTAACCGGCTCGCCGGACGGCGATGCGGGGCTTATCGTCCCGAAAGACGATCCCCTTTCTCTCGCTATCGCTATGCGCCGCCTTCGAACAAACGAAGAAGAACGTTTAAGCCTCTCCTCTGCGGCCTATGCCACATTAAGTAAAAGATTTTCTTGGAGCAATACTCTAAAAGGAAACACGGACGCGCTTGATAAAGTCGCGCCGGTTTAAATAAAACGAATCGTTAAAAGTCTCTTTTTATTTAACAATTCTAGGTCCAGCCGATCCACTCGAAGTCGCAACGATTGCCGGCGTCGTCGCCGTATCTGCCGCGGCAGACGCGGGAGTCGTTTGTTTTTCAACTAAATCCTCTGTTTGTTTTAAACTTTCATCGATACTTGTCGCCGATCCGTTTCGTAGCGGCTCCATGCGCGCCATAAAAGTCTGATCCAGGCGGCTCATGGCGCCGAGCAGTAAATTACGTTCGTCTATCATTCCCAATGATTCCAGTACTTTTGCAATACCTAGATAGTAATCCATACTGCCGCCAGTAAGTCCGGGCAATAGGTCTACGAGTTTTTTCATGCCTTCCTTATCTCCTAACAAGGAATAAGCACCTGATAGTGCCACGGCTTCACGCGTATCTTTCAGGAGATAAGGCGATATTACATTCTGCGAGGCCGCCAGTTCCCTGGCACCTTCTTCCTGACGATTCAGGTCGTACATCAATGAAAGTCCGATCATCCAATGGCCCTCGCCTATTTCGGGATCAAAATCGCTGGCTTGCTTGAATTCATTGTAACCCTCCTCTTTCCTGCCTCTCTCTATATAATATCGTCCCAAACTGAAATACAATTGCTGGCGCCTGGGGCTGGTCTTGATTGATGCCAAATATTCAATTTCAGCTTGAGCGTCGTCCTCCGGGACAAAGGACGATAAAGCATGCAGAAAACGGGCGTAGATAAAATGCGGATGCGTGTTTTGCGGATGCTCCTCAAGATGTTTGTCCGTAATTTTCTTGATCAAATCATGCCAGTCGCGCCACTCCGGCATTTTTTGAAGCGAACCCGACTCGGCTAAAGCGATTAAATTCCGGGACTGTAGAAAAGTCTGCTCATCAAGATATGGCGTTGGTATATCTGATGCTAATTTAGCGTATTTGTAAGCTTCGCTAAATAATGATGCGCTAAAATAATTATTTGACATGATACTGTAATACGAAGCTCTGGCCGGCAATACGGACATTCGCCAGACCAATATCACAGCCGCAATTTGTAAAATCCCAAAAGCCACCCAGGGCACAGAACGGGGAGACGGGGGCTTTATCTTTTGTTCTTCTTGTTGTTTTTGTTCGATCTTTACCCCGGTAAATTCTGCCGACGTGGCACGCGCAATAAGCGCAAACATGAAGAAGCTCATCACAAATCCCGCCGGCTGATCAAAGACGAATAAGTTCTGCATGAAATACGCAGCCGGCAGAGCGGAAAATATACTAAACGTCGGCAAGTCTATCCATTTTTTTCGATAAGCTTTGATTACACTGTAATACAAAGCGATATACATGGCAGCAAAAGTGAGAAAACCAAAAAGACCGGTCATAGAAAGAACATCCATCACCGTGTTATGCGCCCGGTCAAACCAAGTTTCGTAATAGCCGAAACGCAAAGACTCAGGATTGTATTTTGCATTAAAAAGAATATGGAAGTCATCCAACCCCCAACCCGTAAGCGGCCGCTCTAAAAATCCCTGCCAGGCGATTTTCCAGGCAATGAAACGCGTTTCGGTGGTGACACTAAAATTCGTTAAGCGTTCGAGTGGTGTATTTTGTATCAAATTAGTATTCCGCATGGCATAAATAAAACCATACGATACAAAGGCCAAAAGCATTAACGAAAGGACTGTAATTTTTGCCTTTTTATTTGTTGTGAATAGTGCATAAACAATGGCAAATACCACGATACCAATACCAAGCCCCAAAAGTGCACCCCTGGATTGGGCCGCGATGAATGCCCCGATATCCGCTACAGCGGCCAAGGCCAGCCATATCTTCATATTGCGTGAAGATCCTTTAAGCCACAAAAGTGCAATAAAAAATAAATTAAAAATCTGATACGCGGCCATATAGATCGGATTATCAAGCAAACCACCTACACGATCACCGGCTGGAAAAAGTAATATCTTTGGAAAAGGAATCTGTAGCAAAGCGACGGTAGCCATGATAACCGAAAGGATGACTTCATAAATCAAAAGTCTTCTCCATTCCGCCCAGGTTTTTAATACCGCCGTCATCATGGTGAACCAGGCAAAGAAATGAATCAGCGTAAATAGTCCGTTCATGCGTTCCTGATTTCCCCACCAAGCACGCAAAGGATCAACTGCAAAAAATACGGATATAAGCATGGCTACGAAATACGCCACAATCGCAGAATAAAGCGGCACCCAGCGCGGTCTGAATTTCGGTTCGACCCAGGCAAGAATCAAATAAGCCGGAAAAGTAAGTCCGATAAGTATTTGAAAATATAGGAGCTTAGAAAAAACAAAAGGGAAAATTACTTTTGGCACAAAAACGAGCGGCATAAGCAAACCGCCGTAAATTCCGATATATGTGATTACTTTTAACCACTTTATTGAGTCTGTACGAGTCATATTTATAAGGCTCAGCATAGCATATGTGGGCTAGGGGTTGGTAATTGTCGTCCTGAGCGGAGCGGAGCGGAGTCGAAGGATCTTTTGGTATCGAAAGTCACGCAACAAGATCCCTCGACAAGCTCGGGACGACAGAGAGATAGGCTCGGGACGACAGAAAACGAACTCAGGACGGCAATCACATCCTGCATCCCGTATTTCACATTCCAACCGTAACGCATCCGCGAGGAAATGGATGACATTTTTCCATCTGAGGACTATTCGAGGACCTAAGAAACAGGGGGAGATTGAGGATTGTCGTCCTGAGCAAAGCGGAGCGGAGTCGAAGGATCTTTTGGTATCGAAAGTCACGCAACAAGATCCCTCGACAAGCTCGGGACGACGTTCACATCCCATCCGAAACGCATCCGCGAGGAGACGGGTGGCATGTTTTCAGCCGAGGACTGTTCGAGGACCTGAGCGGAGCGGAGAGACCCTGTCGTCCTGAGCGGAGCGGAGCGGAGTCGAAGGATCTTTTGGCATCGAAAGTCACGCAACAAGATCCCTCGACAAGCTCGGGACGACAGAGAGATAGGCTCGGGACGACAGAAAACGAACTCGGGACGGCAATCACATCCTGCACCCCGTATTTCACATTCATCCGAAACGCATCCGCGAGGAGACGGGTGGCATGTTTTCAGCCGAGGACTGTTCGAGGACATTTAAAGATAAAGTCGTCGAGTTCCGCAGGCTGAAAACATGCCGCCCGTCTCCGAGTACAAACCAAAGACCCAGCCTAAGCCGGGTCTTGGTAACCAATGGGACTCCCCTCCGCCGAAGCGGATTCGAATCCCGTCACGCAGTTGTAGGTTCTTGGAAGCTAGTCCAAATATGGACCAAGCATGACCCAGGATTACAAGCTGATGGTCTGTGACTGTGAAACGTCCTGCACGTAGACATCGTTTGTCCAGTCGCGCGAGGAACCAACTGCTGAAGAGTGTGGTACTTCAGAGTTATCTGACCACAGGAATGAACCTGAGGCACCGTACGCACCAGTAACACCAACACCTGTATCAATGTGATAGATGCTAGCGCTGGCTGGCAATGTTAGACCCGTATCAGCCACGCTGTTTACCAGGTAACCGGTAACAATAGCTGTGGATGGGGCACGGTAGAACGATACAGTTACGTTATCACCGCTGCCTGCGCCAGAGACGCCTGCATATAGTGTATAAACGTTACCTGCACCCGACATCGTTTCTTCACCTGTGAAGCTTACGATTAGCTTACCGCTATCCTGAGTTGTCTCAGCAAGCGTACCTGTTTCGGCATCGACGACATTGAGGCCAGTCGATGAAGCGAAAACGATATTCACGTCAGCATCCGGTACATCCGTGGTTCCACGGCGTAAGCGGAAATTGCTAAGTGAAACTCCAGACTTGGACAGGTTAAATATAACCTGTTTAAAGGCGATGGAGCCGTTGGCATCAGCCGCAACCTGGAACTTGATCAGATCCTGCTGGCTCGTGTTGGTCAGCGTGGTTGAGGAGAGCGATTGCTTGGTAACGATCGGCAAGGTCTTTCTGAGCACCATGGAGTTGCCATGAGCTGCGCCGGTGGCCGCGTAAACGCGTTCGCCGGAAGCATTACCGATAGCGCGGACGTTGAGTTTGCCTGCATAGTTTGCATCCCACTCGCCCGTGACCAGACTTGAATTCAAGCCCAAAGCCGGAGCGTGACCGGAGCGCGCAACACCTGTTGTGACGCCGTTGACGCTGGATGAAGCCTGAACGCTCGAGAGCTTAGCCCACAATTGGAAGGTTGCAGTGCCGCCCTTGGCAACCATGACTTTATTGCCCGAAAGGTCGATGTCCTTGGTTCCGGTTGCGCCGGATGACAGAACACCAGAACCTTTAACCGCACCGTCTTGGGCGACCGCGATCAAGGCGAAGTCAGCATTGTCTGCTGATAAGCCCGATGTCGGGGTTGCATAAACGGCAATGCGATCGAGATCAATCTGTTCATATTGAGCCGTAGCCTTGTATTGAGCGAGCGGTACCCATGCATCTTTGCCGGCGACTACGATTGTCGAAGCCGGGTGGGCATCTGCCTGGATCGTCAATGTGCCATTCGGGATGATGGTCTGGGCGACCGCCGGCGTTGCGCCGACCTGGCCCGTGACACCAGCCGAGAGCGTTGGGGTTACGGTGTTGGAATCCTGATCCTGAGCTGACATGTCGTTAGCTGAGGCCATACCTACGGCAATCTTGTCATAAGGTGACGTTGATGAAGCTGTAGATGAAAGTGAGGCCTTGATGGTCAGGATTTTGCTTGTGCCCTTAGGAACAACCAAGTTCATGTTTGAGATCTGTGCTTTACCTGTGGTTGTGTCCGGAGCTTTAGCCAAACCTACCTGCGTATCGCCGTCGTACAAAGCGAGGGACGTTACGCGTTGTGACAAGCCTGCCAAGTTGCAAGCTGCGCCACCGAAGCCGGCACAGCCAGCCGTGGTGCGGTCAGATTGACCGGCCAAAGTAAGGCTCGTGACTGTGATATCCGATTCGGCAGAAGCCGTGAGAACGAGGCCGGCGACCGGTACGTTCTGCTGCTTCTTGACCAATGTGTCGGATACGGGTTGTGAAGCAAGCGCGACATCAAGCCTTGAGGCTTTGACGGTGAGCGCATTGCCGAGAACCGTGGAATTAGGAACAACCTTGGTGATATCCAAGAATTCACCTGTGTCAACTACGCGCACGTCGTTAGACTGGAAAGCCTGGAACGTGGCCTGGTAAGCACAAGCGCCGTCGAGGAAACCTCCGGTTCCTGCGCCTTCGTCCTGACTGTTTGATAAGTCAGCCACCAAAGCCAGGTTCATTGTCTGACCGGCATTGATGTTAAACGAATCCGTGAAAGTGATTGTTCCGGAACCTGTTGCAGAATTACCTAACCCGCTAGCAAGTTCTGTCGGACCCATTACTGTGGCGCCGGTATCAAGATTCTTAATCTTGATGGAGCGGAAGTAATTGGTTCCAGATGAACCCTTGACATAGCAAGTACCTGCTGAACCGGCTGTCTTGGCAATGGAAACGCGAATGTTCTTGATTTCCAAAGCATTATCCGGCGAAGTCAGTGTGAAGTTGTAGAGAGGAACAGCGAGCTGGCCCTTAGCTACATTTGAAGTCGGGGGACCGTTATAAGCATTCGTCAGCTGTCCACCCTGGGTTGTGACCTCGATGAAATCTGAAGACGCGCTGTTACCATCGAAGCTACCCGTGGTGCATACGCTACCAGCTGAGGTAATACAAACCGCGGCTCCGGCACTGTAGACCTGGTCAATTGCTGTGACGTCCGTGGTGTATTCCACGTAAGTCTTGATAGTGCGGTCTGCGCGACCACCGATATCAGCTTTGAGCGAGAAGACTTTGGTTGTGCCGTTGGCAATCAAGTATGGGTTGGCGAATTTCAAGACAATACGACCATCCGAGGAGACAGAGGCCGCTGAAGCGACTTCGGTCGTTCCCTGCATGAGTTTAAGATTGGTCAGATCCGAGTTCGTGATTGAACCGGCTTGATAAAGCGTGACCTGATTAATCTTTACGTCATTGGTGTTGGCAGTAAGTTTGAAATTGGAAACCTCAGCGCCCTTGGTCCCGATGACCGGATTGGAAGGCTTAGCACCCTTTGTGACATCAACGCGAGCAGACATGGTGGTACCGACCGTAAACACGTTGCCGCGTACGGGATAGGCACCGCCCACTGTTGAGTTGCCGCCGACCACGACCGAAGCCGCGTCAACTAACTCAAAAGCGTGCTGTCCACCGGTTGAAGCGGGGCTCGAGAAATCACCATAAACAAGCGCTGACCAGGTCTGACCTGCCGTAATGGTTACATTAAGGCTGTTGAATTCGACTGTATTGGAGCTCGAATTAACGGTACGACCGGTGGTTAAGCGTTTGCCATTAGCGTCATACAAGTAGACGTTGGCAAAATCTGAAGCTGCACCTACGCCTACGCGATGAAAGCGAAGGCCGGTTAATACGACGTCGCCAGTTCCGGCTGTGAAGTTGACTTTAACCAATGGAACTGAAGAAGCATTTTTTGGAACGTTCATTCCGGCTGGGGTATCGGAAGCCAAGGCGGCTGTTAAAGCGCCACCGACAACTGAACCTGCGCCACAGACCACGTCCGCGAGATCAGCCTCGCGACCCGTTACTTCTGAGCCGTTACCATAAGTAATTGTTGTCATGACGTCATACGCCGGGTTCAACATGTTGGCAGCATAAGCTGCGTCTGATGAGAACATGCGTTTGGCACCATTCCAAACAACGTACTTGCTGGTATCACCGGAATAAGTGACAACCTGTCCGTCCGGATGGACATTGGTGGCGACTGATGAACCAACAGTGTAGTTCACGAAGAAGCCATCCGGTACATCCACGATGCGGGTGTTCCAAGCATCACCGTAGAGAGCTTTAGCAACCGTTTCTGACTCAATCCAGTGGAGAACGCCGCATTTAGAGACGGCATAGGTCCTAAGATCTGTCGTAATCTTTACGAGCTTAGTGCCCGGGCGGATCGTGACGTTTGATCCAATTGTGATGGCAGCCAATTCTGCATCCGAAATGGTCTTGACGGATGAGAAATCTGTATACCATGAGAAATACGTTTTCTCGTTAGGGAAAACGTAGCGTTTTGCGTCCGCTCCGTAGTAATACAAAGCCGGACCTGAAGCCTTGATGAGATCACCGGCGTTCAAAGTAGCGGCCGAGGCAACATTCGGAAGTGCCAAGGAACCGACACCGACCGACCAGGCGATGGTCGTCAAGGAGATGAAGGTTGATATAACCTTTTTGTAAGTTTTAGCCATAGGAACCCTTACGGGTTTCATGCGTTTAAAGGTGTCGCAGATCCTTTTGGAATCCGCAAACACGGTAGATTCTGATTAATTATCGCGCCCTGTCCCTCACCGTTAAGCGGTGATTCGACCTTTAAAGGACTTGGCGATGGCGAGGATTCATAACGAGCGGGCAAGCGCATTTCCGAAAAAAAATTTCGGAAGAAGCCGGGAGGTTAGTCCCGAGATCAAGTGATCCCCCGCCCGTCAGGATGACCAAGTATAAGCTTCGGCATCCTGTAAGATTGGGATCAAGCGTTAAATTTTATGGAGGAGAAACGCCGCTTGTGCTACTAGTTTTATTTGATGTATCGGTAGCTGATGGTGAATTAGAAACCGTTGACGATGTCGATGATGCCGAACCGTCGTTAGTCGTAGTCGCGTCTTCGATGCCATCCTCGGTCGAAGTAGTAATCGCCTCGGTCATCGAGGCTACATCCGCTTCTTTCTGATCCTGGGCTTTTTGTATGGCGAACGCCTGAGTTGTTAAATTTTTTACATTGACGACAATAGCCGGCAAAGTCGACGACGTAAAAACCGTTGAAGTACTTATAGATTCAGAAATCAAATTAGCCGTGCTGGTCGTAGAACTGGTTGTCTGCATACCAAGTGCAAAAGGCGTTGCATCGGTTACAGCTTTTGTATGATCCTGAATAGCCTGGACCACATCGATTGCGGTTACCATGTCACTAGACTCCTGATGCTTTTCCGCCAAGACCTCTATGGCTTTAACGCCGTTGTCAGCGGCCGCTGATTGGGCTTCTGTAACTTTTTCTTTGGTTTCGGGTGAGAGCCCGCTCTTCGTTTCCTGCAAAGCATTGATTACTTCGCTTGATTTCTTATCTACCAACTTAGCCGCGGCCACGACTTTTTCCGACCCTGATCCCTGTTTAACATCCGCCAGCTGATCTTTGATGGTACTTAAATCACGCTTAAGCATTTCTGCCACCTGCTTGACCTGTTCGCCCGAGTCAGGATTGGAAGCGACTTGCTTGAGTTCTGATACGCGCCTATCCGTAAACTCTGTTTTCAAAATCAATTTATCCTCTTTGGTTGAAGTGAGCGCCAAACGAGCTTGTTCGGTTACCAGCTTAATACCGTAAAAAAAATCTCCGGGTAGTGATCTTTCAGCCGCGGATACCGTAAAGATTGAACCACTTAAAACTACGGCTAGGATAGAAAGCGTAGCCATCACCGGCTTACGTATAACCTGCGACATCTTGCTCGTTATGAGCATGCGCACGGCTTCACGCGATCTCCGCCAAAAAGACATCTGCTCCACCGGAAGCGCATTCTTGATCTGCATGATTAAAATTCCGCGGGTATATGAAATCCACGCCTTATCCGGCGCTATCCTCTGACCTCTTGTCCGTAACGACTGTATCTTTTTTCTGAGTTCGTGGCTCATTATAGTAGTCAGTTGTTAGCATGTAGCATTCAGCATGTAGCATTTTGGGATCGACCCTAACCACTAACTGCTGAATCCTTTATTCTATTTCTTTCAACGCCTTTAAAGCTCGATGATAGATAACTCTTACATTGCCGATATTTTTTTCTAAAATCTCGGCAATGACTCCAAAGGGCAAATCATCTATCAATCGCAGTGTTAAGACATCACGATAATCCTCTTTCAACCTTTCCAGTTTCTGTAAAACGAGTGATAAATCAGCCCTAGCTTCAACGACTCGTTTTCCGTGTTCCTGATCGGATGGCTCTATTATAGAAGACGTATTTTCATCCCCAAACGTTACAGATCTATCGATTTGCAAATTCTCTGGATTTCGATATCTGTCAGCAACTAAATTTCTGGCAATCCTGTATAAAAACGCCCGTATATTGGTTATTTTCTTATTTTCATTAACGTATTGCCAGGTACGTGTAAAAGTTTCAGCCGTTACATCCTGCGCTTCTTCCTGGCTAGGCAGTTTTAAAATTACAAAACGATAAATAGCCTCCACGTAGCGATCATAAATACGCGCGAAGGCTTCTGGGTCCCGTTTCGTCTTCAGCCGAAACAGGAGATAACTATCAATTAAATTGGTCATTCAAGATGCCAGTAACCAGCTTTTATAAGCCAACCCATTTGCTTAAAACTAATCACAACGGACCATTTATTACAGCATGTTAGTCCAAATATACTCTTTCGGCAAGTATAGACCACCATTTTTTTATGCATTTTAAATTAGTTTTTTTGTCTACAATATTGTTGACAAAAGACTTATTTTCCACTATATTCGATTTATGAACGAAGTTGCTCAAATTGAACCAAAAAATTCCCAAACAGAAGCTCAGCTTATTCGCGTTTCGATTGGTGAAGCGGCTCGACTCTTCGGAATCCATGCCAGAACCATTAGACGCGCCATGGCCAAAGGACTTATTCGCTATGTAGTTGTCCGCGGACGCTATAAACTGCATTTTGGTTCTCTTGTCACTTGGTCTCAAAATTCTGTTACGGTGCGCAACAAAAGAGATTCACGCGGCATTGGGCAGTGGATAGATCAATGGAAAATACGCAACCCAAAATATTCTCCCCGACCTCCGACGGTAAATAAAACTTAAAAATTACTCGGCTCCGTTTATGCTTCAATTAAAAAAATACTTCGCTGTCATCCCAAACGTAGCTGAGGGATCTTTTTTGTAATTTTTTTTACTCTGGCTGTATCAAACCGGAATTTTTTGCCCGCGGATCAGACTCGAGCCTGGTATCATCTCCCGGAATTTTTTCTGATTTCAACTCACCGCCAAAAACTGAATCCTTACCGCTTACCTTTGTCTCTCCAACTAATGGAGCGATCTTGCCAACCATATCCGAAGTAGGCATAAAACTAATTTCGAAACTTAAATTAATTGGAGCTCCTGGGCTGGCCGGAATATCCTCCGGAAAAAACCAGCTCACCTTTCTACCTTGGAACGAAAAATCGCCACTGTATTCCGAGGAGTTCCTGCCCGTAGCTGTCACGCCTTCCGGTAAAACCGTTTCCAGACGAACATTTGATAAACCATATTCCAATGGACCAAGACTCCAAACTACCCAAAACGTAGTAGTCACCCCTGCTTGCGGAGGGATGGGTCCGATTCCCACCTGATCACCTAAATCAGTATAGTATCTGGCTCTGGTTTCGAGTGGCAGTGAGCTATTTAGATAACCGCCGCTTACCGGCCCAATAATTCCACCATCGGAATCTTGGACGATTATCGACGTCCATCTTCTGGATGAAGTCGCTGCGGCATTTTCAAGCATCACGCTATTCTCTGTCGTAGTCGGACTTAAGAGCAGGGTAATTAAGTTGCGTTCAGACAATCCGGGATGATCCAAAAAAACCAAACCACTACGCTTAGCGTTGTTTATTAATGTAAGTTTTTCACCATCTGTTTTAAGTTCCACATCATCCGGAGACCAAATGACAGTACCGGTCGTCGCATCATATCTGATATAATTTTGATAAACTACGTGCGATCGTTCTAACAAATTCCATTTTAATCTCACGGTTTCCTGATCATTCGGCAACACCACATATGCCACTTTTTTACCTCCCGGCTCTATATCTCCCAAAACCATCTGCCCGTCACTTGTCGTATCTTGATCGCTTAAAAAATGCACTTTTGATAAATCCGGCTCTGATAATAATTCCATGGTCACGGCTTCGGCTGTAAGGCTGGATTTATTGTGCACGAGAATAGGTAAAAGTGTTGCATTATGAGAAAAATATCTGGCTTGTACAGCCGGATCGGCGCTTAGTGATATTTCTTCGATAGTTCTAACTTCATATCCTTTCTGATCACGGAAAAAACCCAGAGCATCAAATTGATGAAGCATGAAAGAAATCGGAACTTTGGTGCCTTTCGATGCCCTAAATCTGACATAAATGGTTGAAACTTTTTCTTCACCGGGTTTGAGCGTTCCAAGAAAAATACTATTTTCGGCATTTAAACGCGGCTCGGACCGTAAAATCTCAACCCACTCCGGAAGATTCCAACGCAAACTTACATCGCGATGCGTCTGGCCGTCTTTAGCGCGAATCACAATTTGCAATGGCGAAGCATCGGATGCTTTTAAAGGCTTGGCAATAAAAGTTAAATCCAAACCCGAATCTCCAAAATGAGATGACTGTACAATGAGGGTGATATTAAAGATCAATAAACATAAAGCCATGGCTGCCAAAAATAAGTCAAAACCAAAAACCATTTTAGCGAGTCGATATTGACCCTTGTATTTACCATGGAACCAATGACGCAAATAAGATGTTAAAAGTCTCGCTGGAGAAAGCGCTACCTTGCCGGCATGCTTAGTTATGCCGGTATGCCAAAATTTTCTCTTTTTTTGCCCGTGATCTGTCATAGTTTAAAAAATAGGTAACTGTGAAACTAAAATTTCTTGAACACCGTCGCCATTCATATCGCTCGTCGCGACTTGCACACCAGAAACAAGCGGTTTATCACCCAATGATATCTCAGCCTTTAGTTTACCTTGACCGCTATATATCCGCACTCTGGGCATGGAGCCCTGACCCGAGCCCGCAATAATTTCATCTTTATTATCACCATCAACATCACCAACCGCAATACTGACGCCGCCGCGTTCCGTGGAATCAAAAGCAAAAAATCCGCCACCCCAAACCTTCCCGTCAGTCTTCCAGATTTTGACATGCGGCCCACCGCCGGTACCGGCACCGGTGACGATTTCATTTTTTCCATCGCCGTCCAAATCGCCTACGCCAACCCTTATACCGCCGGTAAAATTTGCGGCGTATGCGCTCCATTCAGCCAGTTTGGTACCGGTACGAGAAAAAATTCTTACTTTAGATGGCGACGTCCCGTCGCAAGCCGTAATAATTTCCATGTCTTTATCACGATTTGTCTGCCCTGTGGCTAAAGACAATTTACTTTTACAGGCTGAACCAAACGGATTAATGACTACCTTTTTTTTGCCGGGCGAAGAAACCGTAAGGCGACCGCCCTCACCCACCATTAGTTCCGATTGAAAATCACCATCCAAATCCGCGCTCATGACGCTATTTCCGTTTTTCACATCAGACCGTTGGGCAAAAAAACCGGATTGTGTTTGTCTGCCGCGGATATCATAAATCCTGACAAATGATCCGTTTTGAAATACCGCTTCCCGAATCTCAGTCGCATCCGATCTGCGTAAAAGAATAATCCCGTCATTCGCTTTTATTTCCAGCGTACTAATAACCGACCCGTCATTAGTTACCGGATCCTGCACGCCCTTAAGCTTTTCGTAAACGCCGGGCAAAGGAACTTTTTGCGTCGAATTAGTAGTATTCACAACCACTATGCCGTTTTCAAAAGTCCTGGCCCAAACCGCAGGCGTTATTTGCGAACCGCTTTTTCCGCCTAAAATCTGCGGTTCTGATTTGGATGCACCGAGCGATATTTCGTATTCGTCATACCACCATAAAACATCATGGCTATAATCGCCTTTATCGAAAGAATAATAACCTCCGCCCACCATGGCGTTTCCCAAACCAAAACGCATCAACTTATAATCCTTCTGCCTATCCTGGTTGTCGGTATTTACGTTTAGCGCCGTATAAGAAGGTTTTCTATTCGCCTGAATCGAGTCGCGAAATTCCTGCCAATTAACCGTCCAATTCCAACTTGGAAAATGTTCAAAAAAAGCCCCGTTCAATTGATCCGAATACACCGCTCCTCCATTGCCAATAATAATCGCACTGGGACTGAGTTCATGGATCGAATTTAACATTTTTTTCATACCCGCGCGCCAGGCTTCATCGGAAAATGTTTTTTCATCAGCTTGTCCATTGCGATCCAAATCTACGGAGCCTTTGGCATAATGTGAAATCCCCTCAAAGGTATTGTCTAAAAACACGCCGTCCCATAAACCCGTAGACAATATTTCATCCTTGATAAAGTACGGTAAAAAATCATTCCATCTTTGTCCGTTCGCGGCCGCCGACCCCTGGTCGGTTACATTTAATAAAGCCGAACCCGGCCAAAAATATGCTTTATTGCCGCTAGGATCGTGAATGTACCATTCATTCTTTATCCGGGAAGCCATTTTAGCGAACGGATATTCAGCTGGCTCAGAAAATCTTGTGTTAGCAATCTCTTCGCTTGGCAGATAAGCGAGAATCTTTATATTTGGGTTCAACTCTTTTAATTTTTTTACGCGCGCAGGATATCTCGCCTGTTGGTCCGCATCCAAGACCACCACATCCCAACGCGCCAAACTCTGTAGATCCTCCTCGCGCAACTGCCAATTTAAAAAAAGATTGATAATTTTCGGCGAACCGTTTATCCCTTTTGCCGCCTTGGAATCAGAAGCACGCGATGTAACAAACAAGGCTATAATTAGCGCCGTGCAAATCAAAAACTTCCGTCGCATAGTTTAGCTAAGATTAGCAAAAAATATAATTCAAAGCAATCTTTTAAAGATTGGATACTGAAGCGTCCTTTGCTCTGCATCATCCGTTGCCTAAAATACTATCGCCTCTCCTTTACGCCGGCTTCGTAGTAAGTTTGTTCTAATGCCTTCACATGTATTTCCCAATTGAGCTTTTCAATAATAAATTTACAACTTTCCTCGCCCATTTTATCCCGGATCTCCTGTGGTAAGTCGGCAAATTTCTGTAACGTTTTTGCCCAACCTTCTATATCCTGTGGTTCGACTAAATAGCCGTTCATTCCATCCGTCACGAGCTCCGGCAAACCACCGATCCGCGAAGCGATTACAGGCAAACATTCGGCCATAGCTTCCAAAACGGCCAAAGGCGCATTTTCATACCAAACTGACGGCACAATAAGCGCCATAGCATGGCTTCGCTCGTCTTGCAGAGTCTCTTTATTTAAAAAACCTAAAAAAGTCACGTTCGTGATCCCCAGAGTCGTCACAAGCTGTTTCAATCTCGCTTCATCAGGACCGCTACCCGCAATCCGAAGCTTCAATTCCGGTAACTTGGCCATGGCCTGAATAATATTTTCAAAACCTTTTTCGGCAGAAAGCCGCCCGACCATCAAAAAATAATCCCCATCGCGAATAGCCGCGCACTCTCCACTAAACGCCGGATTAGGAATAAATTTCAGTTTAGACGGCGGCTCTCCCCATTCAGCCATTTTTGAAGACATAAACTGTGACGGACAAATAAAAAATCTTATGGTCTTTTCGTATGACTGCAAAAACTTGGTCATGTACATTTCCATCATACCTAAAACATTTTCCGCGGTACCCGCAGAAAGACAATGGTGTTTGACAGTTTCGTAATATCTTCCTCCCTTACAACGCTCGCACGGCCGGCCTTCGGTAAACATTTTGTAATTCGGACAGGCTAACTTATAGTCATGCAGGGTCTGAACGCAGGGAATTCCGGATTTTTTTATGGGGTCTAAAATCGATGATGACAAATGATGATAAATATTATGCAAATGGATTACATCCGGCTGAACTTCTTTTAACACGCGTCTAATCCCCCGCCTCGCTTCCCGGTTCCAAATAAAAGCCAGGCCTTTTTTAAAATCTCTGGAAAAACCCTCGTGTTTAGTGTAATCGAATCTCTCGACAAAATACGGCTCATCGGGGCTTGATAAATTTCCTGCTGACTGGGTAGAAAAAACATGCACTTCATGCCCTTTCTTTTTTTGCTCATCCATCAAGCGATGCAGATAAGTCTCGGCTCCGCCCTTTAAATCAAAAAATTTGTTGACATGTAGTATTTTCATACTTTTTTATTTATCAATTCGCGATATAAATCAGCATAGGCTTTGACCATACGTTCAATAGAAAATCTTCTAGCGATTATCGGGATTGCCTCTTGCGCACGACGTACTGCGATCATGGGATCGGAGAGGATGCCGTCGATAGCCTTGGACCAGGCCGGCACATCAGCCGCCGGCACAAAAACCGCCTGCTTGGAATTTAAAATTTCGCGAAAAACAGGCAAATCAGAAGCGATTATTGGTACGCCTGCCGCAGCGGCTTCCATAAACGCCAATCCCAAACCCTCCCATCTTGATGGAAAGCAAAAAAGATCGGAATTCGCTAAAAGGTCCGGCACGTCACTGCGATAGCCCAGCCAATATATCTTAGCTCCTATACCCAGTCTTTCGGCAAGGGCTCGCAACTGTTCTTCCAGCGCGCCGCCACCAACGATTTGTAGCATCCACGGGCGTTTAACTAAAGACAAGGCCTTGAAAAGAGTGGCTTGGTCTTTTTGCCTAACCAGTCGGCCTACGGTAATAAGTCGCGGTTTATCGTGAAATGGTGTAGGCGGTCTTGTTTTTATTTTAGACAAGTCTATACCGTTTTCGATGACTCTGATTTTTCCTTCTTGAATTCCTTCGACTCGTGTCATGTATTTTTTAGCTTCCTTGGAAACAGAAATGAAAACGGTAGTAAATTTAGACAAAACTTTTTTTACAAAACGTTTAAAACCCCCGTGATCGCAATTAATGCTGTGTTCCGTCGAAATAATCACGGGCACTTTTAACACCCTGGCGGCTACGCGGCCAAAAACATCTGCACCAAAAAGATGAGTATGAACCAAAACAGGTTCTTCATACGCCATGAATTCTTTCAGTTCAAAGAATGTTTTGATCGCAAAAAAACCGCTTCGCCTAAAAACCTTCAATGGTAAACCGTCTCGTATAAAATCAGTCTCAAGCGGCCCGCCGCCAAACATGGAGATGGTGATGACATCATACCCCTGCTCCGGCAATCGCTTGGCTAATTCATAGATCAATTTTTCCGCGCCGCCGGAATTCATGGTCGGTACGATCTGCATGACGAGCGGCTTTGAAGCGTCAAAAGCATGAGCTTTTATCAACCAACCATCCATCATGGAAATCGGTAGTAAAGGCGAAAGCCGGGCGTCTAAACTGTCCAAAAAATGAAACCAGCGCGAACCGCGTTTCAAAAATATCCTTCCAAGGAGATAATAAAATTCCTTGAATACAGCTGCAGCCGAAGCCATGTTATCAATCTTGAATCCTCCGTCGCGTAAAACACGACGTAAACTTTTCCAGGAAAAATATTGTTCATGCGGATGTTCGGCTGCGCTTTGTATATCCTGGTGCGCTATCCAACGCTTAACGTTTCTTTTAAACCAGCGACCGAACCTTGTATGAGTTGTAAATTTTCTGATTCTCTCTTCCAGACTATTGCCATTGGGAACTGACAGAAGCAGAATCCCGTTCGGGGTTAAAAGCTGCGCCAAGTCTTTTAAAAAAACCTCGGGATTGATTTGATGCTCCAAAACTTCGCTAGCGATTATGACATCAAATCTTTGTGCGCTGACACGATCTAGCGACCCTTCATGAAAAACAGCGCTCAAGCCCAACTCTTCCGCGCTTTTTCGCGCTTCTCTGATGGATTCCGCATCATAATCAACACCCGTGACTTGATAGCCCAAAAAAGCCAGAGGTAGTGTCACATTCCCCTTGCCGCAACCCACGTCTAAAATTTTCACCACTGAAAATTTTGACTTATCGTCAAATGTTTCTTTTATGGAATTTACAAAAAAATCCAAACGACGCAAACCTCCTGGCTCACGGTGATAAGCTGTGACCTTATGATAATTTTTTGTTGGTATCACGCTAAAATAATAGCACTTTTACTGTTTTCTTTCCTCTCTGCGAAAAACTTCGATCGTGGCGATCAATAGTCCAAGAGGAAGCCATAATCTGCCGGTCCAGTAAGAAGTATTGAACAATTGATAAACCACACTGCCTAAAAAAGCCAAAACCACAAACACTAAAATATTTTTTGAGACAGGCGATTTAATCAACTTATAACCGCGCCAAAAAACAACCAACGAGGCAGCGATAACTATCGCATAACCCAAGAGCCCGACCAGGCCGGTTTCAGCTGCCAGTTTTTGTAAGAATCCATGCGAATCAAGTGGATCGCCGTATTCCAAAAGAAAAACACTCGTTGATCCGACCCGGTCCACAAAAGTACCTGCCCCGCCGCCTACCCAGGGACTCGTATAAAAAATCTGCATAGCGATCTGGGTTAAAGCAAGCCTGGTTGAATTAGAGCTCTGCGCAGTCTGGGATACGGAATAAGCCAACATAGTAACGGCGAGAGGCGCTAAAAAAATAGAAGCTATGAGTATTTTAGATATATATTTAGTCGCTGTCCGCCGCCAAACCGTTGCCAGCAAACAAGTAATTTGCAATGCAAAAACAATCCAGCCTGTTCGCGTAAAAGTCAACAAACCAATCACGAATTGCAAGGATGTGGCCATGTATAAAAGCCTTTTCGTCCTTTCATGACGAACAAGACCAATCAAAGCCAGGGTCAGTGGCGTTGTAACCACGAGTAATTCTGCCAACGAATTATGATTTTCTCCCAATGCGTTTATCCCAAAAATAGGATAGGGATGCGCCCGGCCGACTAAATTAGATCCATCGATTGGAAAAAAAATAGACACCAGACCGTTCAAGGCAGCCAAAATACCGACACCAATAAAAACCGATAACACGGTTATCAAACGTCTTCTCGAACGTATCAAGTTGACAGGAAGTGCGATAAAAGCCAGATAACTATAAAATACTGGCCGGAGAGAGTATTTGACCACTAAGACCGGATCCGGCACGAGCGGTGAAAAAGCGGATATAAGATGAGCGGCGAATAAACAGAGATAAGATCTGATAAGCGGAAAACGCGGCCGCCAATTTTCATCACCGCGCCGACGCCAGAGCATGATTAATTTTAAAGCCCAGGCTCCAAGCACGACAAATAAAAAAACTTCGCCTAAACTCACATCTATCGAACCGCCAAAAGCTCTTTGACCAATATTTATTGCTCCGGTGGGCACGGATACCGTTATACCAAGAAAAGGCATGAAAGCTACGGCAATAAAAAACGTAAGGTAAATATAACGAAAGGCAAAAATCATAACTGCGGCCAGACCGATTAAAAAAATCGGCCCAACCGGAAAACCGGCGGCAATTAAAACTGCGGATAGAGCCAAAGCTAAAAATAAACCCCAAGACAAGGTTACAACTTCCTGTGGCTTAATGATTTCTGCCATTAGTCATAGTTTAGCATGAGCATATTATGGAACACAGAGCAGAGAGCGCAGAGTAGAGAGCGAACAGTGAACGATGAACAGTGAACAGACTTGTACGTAGAGGCCCTGTCGTCCTGAGCGGAGCGGAGCGGAGTCGAAGGATCTTTCGACGCCTCATGGAATGCAAAAAGATCCCTCGACAAGCTCGGGACGACAGATAAGGATCTCGGGACGACAAAGGGCTGTCGTCCTGAGCGTAGCGGAGAAACTCTGTCGTCCTGAGCGTAGCGGAGTCGAAGGATCTTTTGGTGGAATATAAAAAAACCGGCCGGTATCTTGCGATACTAGCCGGTCTCGTAGTAGAGACTCTTGTCTCAAGGCGTCGAAACGCCGAGTCTAGAGTCTAGTTGTTGAAGGTGCGAATGCTATGGGCAGGGAAGAGTCGCCACGTAGCTGTTGTAGTAGGGAGGACCATCCGGATTGGCCACGGGCGAGAAGCTGACCGGAACTCCGTCGCAGGTGAGAGTCGGCGTACCGAAGTAGCTACCGTCGCCTCCGCAGAAGAATGAGGACCAGTCACCCGAGAACCAACTCGTGGAGCCACCGTCGTCGTCGCAGAGATCGCTCGTGCCGGCGACGTTGAAGTACAGGTCATGCCCACAATTGAGCACGCTTCCGACGTCACAGCTGTACGTGCCGCTCAAGCTCATGGTGCAGATCGGGCTACCCGTACCCCAGTTGGAATGATAGCTGGCGCCCGAATCGAGGAAGCCGCCAACCACGTAAACGCTGCCACTTGGGGTGAACCCTGGCTCGACCGTGTACCCGAAGGTGCAAGTCGGAACCGGAGGTGCGCCACCCGCACCGCCCGTACCGGAAGTGGACGAGCTGCTGCTCGAGGATGAGGAGCTGGTGGAGGTAGAGCTGGAAGACGAACTGCTGCTCGAAGTGGTCGTGGTAGTCGTCCCACCCGTACCGCCGGAACCGCCGGTCGGAGGCGCCGCACCGGCACCGCCCGCTCCAGCACCACCAGCACCGCCTGCACCCACCGGATCGCTCCAGCACTGGTCATCGCAGGTCGAACCCTGTGCCTTCCAGGTGCCCTTGTTGCCATCGCTCTCGTTGGCGCACAGGCATTGCTGGAGAGCTGGCGGATTTCCGCCGGGGCCGTCCGGATCGCTCAGGCAGTAGGACACGTCCACAGGCAGACACCCGTAGGCGCCCTCGAGGCAGGGAACCGGATTCTCCTCGGTGCAAGTTGCACCGATCTGGCAAAGGCTGTTGCAGCCGTCACCGTTGACCAAGTTGCCGTCGTCGCAGGCCTCGCCCTCATCCAGGATTCCGTCGCCGCAAGACGGAAGGGTGCAGTCGTACTGGCAGGCGTCACCGCTGTCGGTATTGCCGTCGTCGCACTCCTCGCCTTCGTTCGCGTCCAGACACCCGTCGCCGCAGACCGGGAACTGACAGGTCGAGTTGCAGTCGCCGCCGCAAGCGGCGTCGCCGTCGTCGCACTGCTCGCCCGCTTGGACGTAGCCGTCGCCGCAGACCGGGAGCAGACACGCGTTGGTGCAGCCATCCGTGTTCACGGTGTTGCCGTCATCGCACTCCTCGGTGCCGTTGACCTGGCCGTCGCCGCAGCGCTGCGTAGAGCAGTCCGCGTTGCAGCCGTCCTCATCACGAGTGGCGCACGAGTCGTCGCCGATGCCGACGCAGACCAAGGGGTCCGCGGTGCAGTCGGTGCCGTCCGTGCACTGCACGCCGTCGTCGCATTCCTCGCCCATGAGCGGGTTCACGACGCCGTTGCCGCAGTTCGGAAACGTGCAGTTGGGATCGCAGAAAAAGCCGTCGTTGGTACCGTCGTCGCACTCCTCGCCAGCTTGCACGATGCCGTCGCCGCAGTTCTCGGTGGTGCAATCGGGATTGCACCCATCATTCCAGGCCGTATTGCCATCGTCGCAGGCTTCGGTTCCACAGAGGAATCCGTCGCCGCAGCCGGTCTCGATCGCGCTGCAGTCACCGCGACAGCCGTCGCAGTCCTCCACGTTGCCGTCGTCGCAGACCTCGGGCGCGTCGACGTTGCCGTCGCCGCACACGATCTCGCGCAGGGCGTGGTTGACGTTGTTGCAGGCGAGCATGTCGCCATCGCCGCGATCACAGCCGTTCTCGTTTCCCGCGTCTTCCCCGCAGTAGTAGCCGACCTCGCAGTAACTGGCCCAGTGCTTGTTGCTCAGGTCGTCGATGTCGCACACGAGCTGGCCGCTGGTGGGATCTCCCGGGAAGAAAAAGCAGTATTGGCCAAGTGTCGTACACTTGGCGTTGTAGTCGCAACCCATGATCGCGTCGGTTGACGCGGCCACAGGCTCGTCGGTCTTGGTGTCGGAGCCGCATCCCACGGCCAAAACTCCTGCTGTGGCGAATGCCACACACAGGACGGCCAAACCCGTCCAAACTTTCCGTTTCTTGGTTTCCATCTCTCGTACTCCTGTCAAGGATCGATCCATTTTCCC
Source organism: Patescibacteria group bacterium (assembly GCA_043818395.1). Lineage (GTDB taxonomy): Bacteria > Patescibacteriota > Patescibacteriia > 2-12-FULL-60-25 > 2-12-FULL-60-25 > JBDRFZ01. The sequence goes on along the minus strand of JBDRFZ010000006.1, from coordinate 1,742 downwards.
TGTTGCCTTTTCCGTAGGCCTACCTTTTTTGACAACAGGAAACTCCCCTTTTTTGAGCTTGTTTCGCCCTTCTTGGGGATACGTGACCCTAACAAAGGCATATAGCTTTGTCAAGGCGCCATTTAATATACACTAACCAAGACTTTTTATTACTTTTTAAAAAATCCCTTATTTAACGCAAAAAGCCGCTTGACGATTAAATCAAAGCGGCTTTTTAGAGCAGGACTTAGGAGATTTTCATCCCCCGTCTTCCCGCGAATGCAAGGAGCGCGTTTCCGGATCACAGTCCAATATTTCGCCGTCTTTAGCTAAACAGCTTGGATAATAATCCGGCGTACTGCCGTCGTAGAAGCAGTAATAACCTTCCTTGCAGGTGGAAACCAGCTCCTCGCCGTCGCAGGTCATGAGACCAGAACCCGGCGTCGACGGGTCGTATCGGCACCAAATCCTGACATCATCGCACGCCTCACCCAGGCGGCAGATATAGGTCTTGTCCGGTTCCGGAGCCAGCGGCTGTGACTCGGTTTCATCAACCGGACCGCAGGCTGTAGAAAGAACAAGAGAGAAAAACGTGAAAAAAAGCGCTCTTTTCATGGCTTCTCCTTTGGCGTAAGCGCAGATTCCTCGGCCTTTGCCGGACGGAACTTACGGCTTTCAGTATCGCAGACCAGCGTTTCGCTTGATCCGCGCAAACAAAACTGTCCTGGCGTGGTGCAGATTTCACCCACTACGCATGTCACGGAATTACCTGTACGAACACCGAGACGCTGGCTAGTCGTGACCGAATTCGTCCCATCCGGGTTCTGGTCACTCGGAAGGACGAAAAGGACGATCCAGACAATGCTGGTCGCAACCAAACAGATCGCAACCAAAAACCAAGCTCTGATCCGCATTTCCTTATCTTTTTTCACCTGACACCTCCGATTTTGGTAGTAGCGGACATATTTCTATACCACTAAAAGCCGACTCAGTCAATCCCGCGGTGTGATAAACGGCGGAGCATGACGCGGCCTGAACGATATAGGCTCGTCTTTTTTGGGATTAGATTTTTCGATAGGTCTAGGTTTCTGAGCCAAGTTTCTAGATAGCACCTCGGCTTCTATGCGCATCTGCTCGGCCTCTCTCTGCATGGTCACAAGTTCTGCTTGCATGGCTAGAATTTTGGCCTGGGTTCTTTCTATTTTTTTAATCCATCTTTCGTATCTGGCTTTGAGCGCTAGCAAAAATTTACCAGCCTTTTTTGCCATGACTCCATCCTCCTTGTTGTAGCGAGTTGTTTATTTTGCCAGATCCACGCAAGTAAACGCAGATGTATCGTCGTCCTGGCTGACCGTACAATAATGCCCGCAGGATGGGCACGGTACGGTAATCGTGTGTTTATCGAGCAGGCTCCAAACGGTCTGCTCATGCCGAAAGATCTTCCTGCAATTCGGACACTCGACTTCGTACTCCGATGGTTTCATTGGTCACTTCTTTCTACTGTGCGCGTTTAAATTTCAAGGAACATCTTCTTTTTCTTCTGTGAGCCAAAATAACAGAAAAAGCGAATAAGTCAAACGGCAGGAGGTGGGCTTGTAGGCTGTCGTCCTCTGCACAGCGTAGTGTCCCACGGAAGTTGTAATGTCCCTTTTGCGGGAAGTTAGAATGTCACATTCTGGCCGGCTGTCGGGAACTCCGGATTCCTGTACAACGGTCTGGTATGACAACCCAACTTTTCGCTATGTCAAAAAAGGATATTGATC
>JBDRFZ010000005.1:0-13705 GCA_043818395.1 Patescibacteria group bacterium | reverse complement strand
CTCCATTCAAAGATGTGACGCAGCATGACCTTGACCGAGCCGTGAGGTTCCTCAATACTCGTCCTAGAAAGTGTCTCCAGTATCTAACTCCCGAAGAGGTGTTTCATGAGAGGCGTTGCAGTTTGAACTAGAATGTAGGGGGACTACAACCTTGCCTTGAGAGCTTCTCTGGCAACATTTCTTTCATCCAAGGGGATTCTCCCGCCATCTGCAATCATAATAGCCTGTTCACAGCCTTTACCGGTTAAAAGGACCAAATCACCGGGTTCTGCGATTTTTATAGCTTCAAAAATCGCTTCTCGCCTATCCGGAATAATTTTCAAGGAATCATTCGTTTTACCGGCGTCCCGCGCGCCTTTAGCGACCTGTTCCATGATTTCCCGCGGATCATCATCATAGGGATCTTCATTGGTAATAATTACCAGGTCCGCTTTTTCTCCGGCAATATGTCCTAAAATCGGACGACGCGAAATATCACGTCCGCCGCCGGCCGACCCCAAAACATGAATAATCCTGGCATGCGGCAACTTATCCACCGCCTCATAAAGCACATTAAGCGATGCTGGTTCCGGCGCGTAATCAACGATCACGGTAAAAGGCTGGCCTGCTTCAATTTTTTCAAACCTGCCCGGTACTCCTTTCACAGATCCTATTTTTTTTATAATTTCATTCAATGGAAGTCCGAGTGACACTGCGGTCGCAATAGCGGCCATGGCATTTTCTACATTAGCCCGGCTTGGCATATTAACCACGCCTCTTACGCCTTCGACTGTAAATGACGTGGCCCAGCCATGCTCCTGCAAATCAACGGCATTTAAACCCGGTCCCCGGCCGATGCCGTACCAAACCGTTTGATCAAAACCTGAAACCACGAAATCACCCGCATGTTCGCTTAAACGATTTAACACTGCGATTTTTGGAACTCGCTTTCCGTTGATAAATTTATCAGGTCTTTCTGCTACATGTTTGAACAATTCCTTTTTAGCGTTTTTGTAATTCTCGAATCCACCATGTGCCTCAATGTGTTCCGGCGTCAAATTAGTAAAAACCGCCACATCATATTCGATGTTGCGATGGCGGTGCTGAAGTATCCCCTGGGACGATGTCTCGATGACAGCATAAGTACAACCTGCTTTAAGCATGTCACGCAATAATCTTTGCAATTCGAATCGTCCGAGCATGGTCATCTTCGTATCGTTCAACCATTCCTTTTCTCCGATTTTAAAAAGAGCGGTCGTGGCGCATCCGGTTTTATCAGAAACGGATTCCAGGGCTTTAGAAACCAGATACGAGGTTGTAGTTTTTCCGTTTGTACCGGTTACTCCGACTACGATCAATTTTTTTGACGGATGCCTATATAAAACCGCTGCTATCCAAGATAAAACTAAATGATAAACATCCAATAAAGATGCCGGGATGATTTTTTTTATCAGATGGAGCATAAATCTTTTAAAATTTTTTTACTTTTAAAAACCGTATGTGTATAAAGAAATCAAAGCAAAAACTATAGCCAAAGACAATGTCCCAATAGATAGTGGAACAAACATGTCGAGACCAGACCATCTAGCGATAAGCAGAGCCGTCACTCCCGTAACCTGTAATAACATTTTCATTTTTCCATACCAATTAGCCGAAATAAACCCTGTCTTGCGATGACGGATCGCGCCAGTCACGATTATCATCATTTCAATTAAAATAATAATCGCCGCAAAAATTGGATTTATCTCTTGTGCTACGAAAAGTATGACTACGCTTCCTATCAATAGTTTATCCGCCACAGGATCCGCTACTGTGCCCCAAACCGTAATCTGCTTACGCGTTCGCGCCAAAGATCCATCCAAGACATCCGTCAAAGCCGCAAATAAAAAAAATACCACAACCATGTTCCAATTCTCAAGCCACAAAAAATATAAAACCAGGGGCGTAATTAAAACCCTGAAAATGGTCAGATGGTTGGGCTTGAGTTCCCGTGGAATCAGGCGCAATACGGTTTTTTCCAGTATTTTATCGTGAAAACACAATTTCACGTTATCGTTTGTCATCAGCATATTAATGAAACATGCTACCATTATGACCACGTATGAACTCCAGACTCAAGGACCTCGTCGCCAGTCTCGTAATAATCGCTTTTTACGTGGTTTCTTTTTACGCTCCGGATTGGACCAGGTTCATGATCTATCTGACTCTGTCGCTGGGCATAATTTTTCACGGTCAGGTTCTGGGTAAGTATTTTTTTCCAAAATCCTCATGGTTGTTAGCTACCCTTTTTGGCGTTGTCTGCTATTTTAGCATTCAATCGATAATCCAAAGCATCTGGTTTTATTCGGATCGACCGCTTTTGCGGGAATCGGATATGCTGACGGTCGCTTCAAGCATGTTCATCTGTAATATATTGGTCCTTTTCTTAAAAAGCGGAGACGAAAATATAAATTTTTCTATTCAGAAATGGCCGTTTAAAAAAATCTTATCCGCACTATTAATCGCCGGCGCCGGTCTCGTCTCATCCGCTTATGTCATTATAAGTTGTTTTCGTTCGGCTATCATGGATTCGATCAGAACGCCCTGGCCGCTTTTACCTGCAGGCATAATCGCCGCCATAACCTTTATCTGGCTCTCCGTTTTACTTGCTTCCTGGATTTGTAAATCGCGTGGTCTGACTGTGTTCCAGGCCATCATTGCTATATTTACGACAACCGCCATGGCTCCGCTTATTTACCGGATTGGTTTTGGTTTTGACGGTTTTCTGCACGTGGCCGCACAAAAAGTCCTTTTGGTCACCGGCTCTTTATCGCCAAAACCATTTTACTATCTTGGCCAATACGTATTTTCTACCTGGCTGTCTCGCGTTGGCGATATTCCCCTGGAAATGATCGATCGCTGGCTTGTTCCTTTGGCCGCGGCTATATTGATCCCCATCGCTTTTGCGGTTGCAGAAGATTCCGAAAATAATTCGAATCTGCTGTTTTTTCTTTTTCTGGCGCCGCTTTCAGTTTTTATAAACACAACACCTCAATCCTTTGCCTACGTCTTATGTCTGGTATCGCTTATCCTCTCCATGGGTTTTTCAAAAGGCCGAGTCAGGCCCATGAGCGCCCTATTATTATCCGCCTGGGCTATCGCCATTCACCCCTTGGCAGGTGTTCCAATTTTTTTCATAATCCTGTCGCTTTCTTTGATAAATTTAAATTCGAATAAATATAAAACTTTTAATTATTTACTGGCTTCTTTGGGTGCATTAGCCGGAGCCGCATCAGTTCCCGTGCTTTTTTATTTTTTAAGCAAAAATAGTTCAACTGCAATAAACTGGAACTTGGCAACCATATTTTCTTTAGGACCGTGGAAACTCTTGCTATATTCATTCATACCCTGGATACAGAATTCCTTTACGGTATTTCCGGCGTGGGCCAGTCTCTCGCTTAAAGCGTTACCCTTTATTTTGCTTACAGCGGCCGTCATAACAACGCTTACGAACAAAAAAGACGATCGCGCGCCGGTGATTTTTTTAACGTCATATGCAATTTTGCTTTTTATCGCTTCAGCCATACTGAAAAGCGCCGGTGATTTTGCGTTTCTGATCGATTACGAACGCGGTAATTATGCTGATCGCCTGAATATCCTGGCTCATCTCTGCCTTTTACCGGCCGCCTGGCCCGGACTCGCCTATATTCTGAAAGAAGCGCGAAAAAGACAGCCTGCACTCTGTTTGTTTATTTTACTCGGCTCTCTGTCATTCGCCGGAGCCCAAGGTTATAACGCCCTGCCCCGCAACGACGCGCTTATAACGGGTCATGGCTGGAGCGTGGGTCAGGCCGATATCGAAGCCGTCAAAGCGATTGAACGGGATTCTGCGGGTCTTGATTATACGGTTCTGGCCAATCAAAGCGTTTCCGCGGCCGCAGTGTCCCAATTCGGCTTTAAGCGCTATGCCGATGATGTTTTCTTTTATCCGATTCCGACCGGCGGTCCCTTGTATGAACTATTTTTAAATATGACCTATCGCGAACCTTCCGCAGAAACAGTCATCGAGGCTGGCGGACTGGGAAAATCAAAACTCGTTTACGTGGTCTTGAACGATTACTGGTGGAATGCCGCGAACGTGGCTGAACAGATATCCGGCATCGCGGACAATAAATGGGAATTCGGCAATCCGGAAGCGGGCGAAGGACATTCGGTCAGCGTTTATAAATTCGATTTGAATAAACCTATCAAACGTAAAACCGATCCTTCCGGATCATGATGATCGAGAACATCTCCCCTGTTTCTGGCACGCTCCTTGTCATCAGGATCGGTCAAAGCGGCTTTTAATCCCTGGGCGAGCGCGTTTACGGATCCCGGATTTACCAAGTAACCAGCTGAATCCAGAGTCTCTTTTACTCCGCCTACCTCAGCTGCAACTACGCGGCACGAAAACACCAAAGCCTCTAAAATTACCGTAGGCTGATTTTCCATGACAAGCGAGGGAACAACTACCACTCCGCTTTGCAGCATGGCTTTAAACACCTCCTGACTGGTCACACTGCCCCGCATCTCGATCAACGGATCCTTGAGTTTTTCAATGTCTTGCCGCATCTCTCCGTTCCCCAGGATAACCAACTTACCAGCCGAATTCTTAACCAGAGCCCAGGCATCAAGTAATATTCCGAGTCCTTTGTCATAATCAAGCCGACCTACAAAGAGTACCTGCTTAGGATCTCTTATTAAATTAACATCCATGACCGCGTCGACGCATAAAGGATTCGGAATAACTTCTGATATCGTGTCCATGAAAAATTTATGCTTCGCATGCTCGTTTAAAAGCCAGTTAGTAGGAGAAACAACAGCGTCTGGTCGGCCTAAAGCACGGCGCCGCAGAAGCGACCATATCATTCTCCACAAATGACGAAAAAATTTTAGCGATTCTCCAAAAATTATTTTCCCCGAGGGTTCAAAAAGCTGGACATCATGTAAAAAATGCACCCAGCGCACACCTTCGAACTGAACTAGACGCGGCGTACCAAAACCGCAGCCTGTTAGATTGTGCGAGAGTAAAACGTCCGGTTTCCAACTAATAATTTCCTCAGCGGTTTTCTTCGACGGTAAAAGATCCAATAGATGGTTTAAAAACCGCCAAAATTGTTTTTTGGAACGCCATCTGCCGAATTTCAATCCACAATTCCAAACTCTTACTTCATACCCATGTCTTTCCAATAGCTGATTATAAACGTAGGCGATACGACCGGCGCCACCTGTAGCCAGCGGCGGATATTCATTGGTTAAGACGGCAATACGCATATTTAAGAAACTGAAATTATTTTATCATAAACCGCAATCAGTTTATCCGTATGTTTCTTAAGCGTAAATTTTTCTAAAACCCTTTCACGCGCCTGCCTGCCCAGGAGCGACCTAAATCCATCGTCTTTTAAAAGTTCTTTAAGAGCGCCAGCGAGCGCTTCCTGATCCCCGGGTTTTACGAGTAATCCGGTGACTTTATTTTCCACAACCGTTCTTACTCCAGGCAAATCAGAAGCCACGACCGGAATACCGCAACTCCCTGCTTCTAACGCCACCAAACCAAAAGCTTCAGCGCCGGAGACGGAAGGCAGAACAAAAATATCAGCCACTCGGTAAACATCCGGTAAATCTTCCGACGATACGCGGCCTAAAAATTTAACTCGCGATACTAAACCCAAGACATAAGAAATCTTTTCATATGAACCTCGCAAATCCCCATCGCCAACCAGAATACAATAAACATCCGGCAATTCAGCAATTACTTTTAATAAAACCTGAATACCTTTAAAAGCATGCGCCTTATCCATGCCGCCAACAAAAACCAGGACTTTAGCATTTAACGGCAAGCCAAATCTTTCACGATGAATCACGTGGGGTGAAAACTTCATCTCATCCACACCAAACGGCAGTTCAACAACCTGACTGTCGCGTTTTTGAATTTCGGTTTTAAAAGATGAATTTTTGGCATAATCCAAAGAACTCACGATAAGTACATCAGCCGACTGTAGAATCTTTGACTGAAAAAAATTTCGATGAAAATTAAAAGCAGCTCCTTTAATGCCCGGCGCCTGCGCATCCATATGCAAAGTTATAATCAGATGCCTAATTTTATTTTGGCGTCTTAATTCCGCTATTAAACCGGCCGTACCGTAAAATGGATAATGGAGATGCACAATGTCAGCTGACGCAACTTCTGGCAGAAGTGTCACCTTATCCAATGACGCCGCATTCCCCATGGACCAACTTGATTTTATACGTCTGACTCCGGCAACCGACTCCGATCCAATATAATCAGGCGCCAATAAAACTGCTTCGACCCCGCGTTTTTTCAATTCCACAACCTCAATAAACGGCACCTGTCCGATACCGCCGGTCTGCGGAGGCGCCACGCAGGCCAAATGAACAACGCGCATGTCAATCTTTTTGATCTGGCAGGTTTTTTAAAGCGTCCCGCCTGACCATTTCTGTAAGTTTTCTCTCCAAGGATTCCATTGAAACAAATATTTTGAAAACCAAAACAAAAAGCAGGATCACTGAACCGTAAATCACAAAATCAGCTCCGCGACCCACGCCAAAAAAATTCGCGACCCTGGTTGAAGTCTGCGGACTTGCAATAACTACGCCTGCCGCGATCCAAAGAACGCTCCAAGCAATACCTTCACGAATAAAAACAACTCGTTGCCTCACCCGACGCCAAGTCATGACAAGCGCAGCCAGAAGGATGGTTATTAATACGATTTGGATAAGCATATAAAAAATTATCGGGTAAAAATTCCCAGAAACAATTGCCAGGCGATCTTTGCCGCATCCAACGATTTTTGCCCCTTAGCAAGAGATTCTTCTGTATAAACCACACGTACCGGAACTTCAACCCAGGGCAATCCTGATCTTGTCGCAAGACGCAGTATCTCCGAACAGTGCGCCATGCGATCCTGTTTGAAATCAATTTTTATGGCGGCCTCGCGGCTCATGGCCCGCAAGCCGCTTTGCGGATCAGTCACGGTCCGAGGAATACCCATGGCAAATGCATTAAACAATCGGGCAAGATTTAAAAGTGCACGACGCAGTACAGGCATATTTTGCGGAGCTTGACCCATGAACCTAGAACCAAAAACTATTTGTGCTTTGTCCTCTTTGATCGGCGCTAAAAGTCCGGGAATGAATTCCGGGTCATGTTGGCCATCAGCATCAACGTGTACGATTAAATCAGCACCCAAACGAAGGGCTGCCTCTGTTCCGGTTTTTAATCCTGCCCCCTGGCCTCGGTTCAAGGCATGACGAATTACCACAGCGCCGAAATTTTCAGCGGTAATCGCAGTTTGGTCAATCGATCCATCGTCAACTACGATTACGTCATCAACATAATTTTTGACGCCTTGAAGAGTATTCTTTATCCGGGATTCTTCGTTAAAAGCCGGTATTACCGCTATTACACGCATGTCTATACCTTACGTGAAATCCGACCTTATTGCCAATTATTCTTTAATTCAGTTTATCAACCGACCTTAAAGCCCAAGAGCGACTTATGTGCCATCGTATAATCGATAGCCCGCTTTAAACCATCATCTATCTGTACAAGCGGCATCCAGCCGAGTTTATCTTTAGCCTTGCCAATATCTGGCAAACCTAACTGGGTTAAAAACAACAAGGGCGGCTCAAATTTAACGCGCGAACTGGAACCTGTCATTTCGATAATACGTTGGGCGACATCTACGATCTGCATATCTATATCGCTGCCAAAATTTACCGGCCCGATATCTGCAGGTGCGTGCATCAACTTGATTAAACCATCGATAACATCCGAGACGTAAATCAAAGAAGTTTTAAAAGTCTCGTCACCGTATATGACCAAATCCTTATCATCCAGAGCATTGGTAATAAAATCAGGAATCATTTGACCGTCAAAAAGTGGCATTCTCGGGCCATAGGTTCTGAAAATTCTAGCGATTTTCGTTTCTATTCCGTGTACCATGGCATAAGTTGAAGCCATGGTTTCCGCATAGCGCTTGCCTTCGTCATAACAGGCGCGCGGAGAAAGCATATTAACTGTACCGAATTCATCTTCATGATACTGATGGTTATCAGCGGGTCGAGGGCCGTACACAACCGAAGCGGAGGCCTGTAAAAATTTGGCTCTGTATTTTACGGCCAAATCCAAGGCATTTTTTACGGCGATGGAATTCGCGTAAAGCGTCTGCAGGCGGTATTGGTCGAATTTTTTCGGACTCGTCGGACAAGCCAGATGGTAAATTTCCTGGATACCTTGGAATTTAATCTTAAACCGGGCCAGCTCGGGAAAAGCCTCGGGATCAAAAGGGGTATTGAAGTCATGACGGATAAATTCAAAATCCTCGTTCTTTAACAGTAAATCAATATTCGATTCCTGCGAAGTTATAAAATTATCCACGCAGATAACGTGAGCATTTGTCAGCAGTCTCTCGCATAAAAAAGAACCGATAAACCCGGCACCGCCGGTTACCAGGATATTCTTTTTTTCATACTGCTCGTTTCCATTCTGATTATTTCCATCGGGCATATGTTTATTATTAGCAGTTGGTAGTTAGGGATTAGTAATTAAGGGCTGGTAGCTGGGGTTAAAAACGGTTGATTAAAATGAGATTAATTGTTTGTGTGATTTGGCAAAATCTATCATTTTTTTCAAACCATCATCAAGCCTGACGAGCGGCATCCAACCTAAAATCTCGCGCGCCCTGGTCGTATCCGGTAATCCTGCTTCGACGTAATGCGCGAAGGGCGGTTCAAATCTGACTCTGGACGAAGACTCCGTTAACTCAAGAATCTTTTGCGCTATACCAACCAACCGTATGTCTTCGGCTGAACCAAGATTCAATAAAGTAACGTCAATTGGTGTTTTCATGAGCCTCAAAAGACCGTCAACCACATCCGAAACATAGGCCAATGAAGTCCGGGTTTCTTCATCGCCGGCGATAACGATATCTTTGTTATCGAAAGCTGAAAGTATCATGTCCGGGATCAAATTGCCGTCAAAAATCTTCATACGCGGACCATAGGTACGAAAAATACGCGCAATTTTTACATCCAAACCATAAACGTCTGCGTACGTTTGCAAGATGGCTTCCGAAAATCTCTTACCTTCGTCGTAAGCACCGCGCGAGGTCAGGTGATCAATCCTACATTCATCAATCTCTGAATAAAAAACTTTACCGGGTAACCGCGGCCCGTAAAGTACGCTGGATGAAGCATAAAGAACTTTGGCGTTGTATTGCACGGCTAAATCCAGGATATTTTTTACTCCCACCGAATTTGTCAGCACTGTAGCTATTTTATAATCATCAAAATGACGTTTGGAAATCGGGCAAGCGAGATGATAAATTTCCCGAATGCCCTGGAATCTAATTTTAAACTTTTCTAATTCTGATAATTCTTCCAAATTCAGGGGCTTGATAATATCGTGATTAATAAACTCAAAATTCGGATCCTGTAACAGATGTTCGATGTTCGATACCTGACTGGTAATAAAATTGTCTATGCAGATGACGTGTGAATTTTTTATCAGCCTGTCGCACAGATGCGATCCGATAAAACCGGCGCCGCCCGTAACGATCACATTTTTTCTTTCAAAAATATTTTGCTCCTTCATGATGCACAGTATAGTATTTCGCCGTAACCGAAGCAATTAAAAACTCAATACCTGCCAGGCAATCATCCAAATAAATAAAAACTCGACAGTTTAGTAAAAATTTGCCAATCTGTTAGCATATGCATCGCTTTGGAATACGCGCAAAACAACTCCTGCTTTTAATTGGAGATTTGCTTATTTTTCAGCTAACTTTAGCCCTAACTCTTCTTTTTCGTTACGGTTCCATTAGCCGAACGATTTGGGATATCCATTTTTTTCCATTCTTAATACTCCATCTTGTCTGGGTTACAGCCTTTTACATCGCCGGTCTCTACGATTTGACCGTGGCTCGAAACGCCTTAAAATTCTTAAGGTCATTCATGGAAATCATGCTCGTCAACCTGGGACTTGCTCTGGGCTTTTTTTATTTGATACCGATTTTTGATATCGCGCCTCGCACTAACCTGATCCTGCACTTCGCTTTATCACTGCTCCTTGTTTATGCTTGGCGTTTAATTTTTAATCGCACGATTGCACAAACGATTTTTAAAAACCGTGTTCTTTTCATCGGGCATGGCAACGACGCGACGCGTCTTAATGAAATATTAAAACAAAGCGCCGTCGGTTTTGAACTCGTAGCCGTAGCCGAAACTGCTCCCGGGACACGATTTGATAATGGCACTATAACCTGGCATGTCGAAATGGATGCTATCGATCGAATTCTTAAGGAAAGAAACGTACACACTATTGTTCTAGGTCATCGCCCGGACGATATCCCCGGATTACGCGATGCACTATATAAAACGCTCTTTACACCCGTCTCTCTTTTGGATCGTGCGTCGCTCGAAGAAGTAATCACCGGACGCGTACCGTTAGAACACGTTTCCCAAACCTGGTTTCTTGAACATCTTCGAGAAAGCGATAAAACCTGGTATGAAAGTTTTAAGCGCGTAATCGATTTAGTAACCGCCGTTCCGGTTGGTCTAATAACAATCATTCTTTTCCCTTTCATCGCCTTGCTTGTCAAACTATCTTCGCCGGGCCCGATCCTTTATTCGCAAATACGCGTCGGTAAAATAGGCCAACTATTTAAAATCTGGAAATTCCGTTCCATGAAACAGGATGCTGAAATCGAAGGAAAGCCACAATGGGCCCAAGAAGGTGACCCGCGAATCACTAAAATCGGAGGTTTCTTGCGTGCCACCAGGCTCGACGAATTGCCACAAATTTGGAATATTTTACGCGGCGACATGAGCTTTATCGGTCCGCGTCCCGAACGTCCGGAATTCGTAGCTGAACTTACGGCACAAATGCCTTTTTATGCGCTTCGTCATCTGACTCGCCCAGGACTTACGGGTTGGGCTCAAGTGAGATTCCCCTATGCCGGATCAGTCGAAGACAATCTAAAAAAACTGCAATACGACTTATACTACATCAAACACCGCTCATTACTTCTGGATTTAGCCACAGCTTTAAAAACCGTAGGCATAATTTTAAAGCGAGCCGGAACTTAAAATCTGATTTGTCGAGGGATCTTTTGTAATTTATCCTTCGCTTTTATGTTGCCGTAAAATCCGCCAGGGGTCTGAGTGAAAAGTAAAAAATCTATGCGAGCTATAAGTAAAGATAGCAACTAAAAAAGTATTAACCACGATAACGGCTAAGTCATACAAATGAAAAATTGCATGTCCCATCCAGAATAATACGGTATTTAAAATTGAAGCCGCGATGACTACCAAGCCGGATCGCATGAGTGCGCCAAGTGATCTATGGCTGGCAAACGTGTAATGGCAATTTGCTTCAAAATTGACAACAGACACGATAATGACGACTATCAAGTACTCCAGAGTCCGATTTCCGTCCGGCCAAAGAATACGTGACAGCAAGGCATAAAGTCCGATATTCAAACCAAGAGATCCAAAACCGATGAGTCCGAAAAAAAATAAACGCCGACTTTCGCTTTTTATGGTTTGTATTATTCTTTTAGGTATTTGTTTTATTGTCGATGGATTAAATCTCATAACATTCAGTAGTCAGCATTTAGCATATCGCATTCAAGGGTCAATTTAAACCGCTAACTGCTGACTTCATTCCGCCGGCTCGAGCCCCTCATCACGCAACAATTGCCGTAAGCCATCATCGAATCTGATTCGCGGCTCCCAACCTAACAGTTCGCGCGTCTTCGTAATATCAGCTTTTGTGTGTCGCGCTTCCGCAGGGCGCGCTGGAATGAAATTTATCGGACCGCCTAAGATTCGGGCGATTTTGTTTATACTATGCTGTTCACCTCCACCAACGTTCAAAACCTCGCCTTGCCCAACCTTGTCAGATTCCATGGCCAGTATATTTGCCCGAACTACGTCATAGACATGTGTAAAATCCCGCGTCTGTTCGCCATCCCCGGCAACAGTCAAAGGATCTCCGGCTTTACGCTGGCGTTTGAAATGTGAGATTACAGTGACATAAGCTCCTTCATCAGCCATATGTGGCCCATAAACGTTGAAATACCGAAGCGAAACAGTTTCGAGCCCGTAAAGACGACTGAACTGTTCAGCTAACTTCTCTCCGATATATTTATGCAAAGCGTAAGGATTAAGCGGATTAGCCGGCATATCTGGACGGAGCGGTAACTCAGGCTGATTACCATAAGCTGAAGATGATGCCGAATAAACCACGCGCTTGACTTTGGCGTCACGCGCCGCTACCAGCACGTTTAGCGTACCCATGACATTGGCTTGCATGGTTTCTATGGGCTGATCGATAGAGAGCGGAATGCGCGGTAAAGCCCCGGGATGGAAAACACCGTCAATATTTTGAAAATGGGATCGGATTTCTCCTAGGTTTGTAAAATCCGCCAAAACGAATTCCGCGTCCGGGTTTACGCGTTCGCGTCTACCGGTCGAGAGATTATCCAAAATACGAACCCGATGCCCGTTTTCGATGAGCTTATCCGCTAGATTAGATCCTATGAAACCGGCGCCGCCGGTGATGAGATAGTGGGACATGGTAGAAATTAATAATTGACGGCTTCAAATCTCTAGAGATCATGAGCTGTTTTTCTGTCGCTGTCAACGATCCTCAGCCCCTAGCTCCCCTTCTCCGGACTCCCCTCTCTCCACTGAATATCAATCCCCTGTGCTCGTTGCAATTCGTTGTTATATTCTTCAGCTTTCCTAAGCAGAGTCAAATCTATATCAAGTGTCTTAGCTAATTGGACGATGGAACGCGTATCTTTTGGCAGGCATTTACCGCCGTAACCGCGATAGCCTTTGTGAAAAATTTCCAGGTGCGTATTGCGCTGGTCTCCGACAATCATAGGTTCGGCTTTAGCACAATCTTTTACCGTATCGTAGTCGACTCCCATTTTATCGCAAAGATCATACATCTGATTGGCATATGCGACTTTAAGCGCATAAAAAGCGTTGCCGAAATACTTAACCATTTCCGCTTCCTTGGCTGGAATTATTTTTTCATACGGCGCGCGCGGCAAAAGACCCATAACAAGCTCGGCATCGCGACGACTTTCGGGCGTATAACCCACGATCTGCCGTTTGGGAAACTGCAAATCATAATCAGCTGTAGTCTCGGTTAAAAATTCCGGATTGAAAAGGATGCGATGCCCTGGATACAAAGCCTGAAATTTTTCCGTGGTGCCGGGAGTGATAGTTGATTTAAGCACGATAGTCTTATTCTGTTCCGGAATAGCATCAATTGCCGCACGCATAAAAGAATCATCAAAACCTGAACCGTCAAGATAATAAGGCGTAGGTACGGCCACAAATAATACATCCGCATTGCGCAGAACCTCAATATCATTTAATCCTTTAGGTGGGTCATATGATCCAGCTAGAAGACCCTGGGATTTAAAATAGCGATCAAGCGCTCCGCCGACCATTCCGGTACCGATGATTGCAATGGATGGCATATAAATGCCTTCTATCTTGCCAGCCTGCTCGACGATTTTCAAGAAATCGTTATAACCCATAAATACTGTTACCGAACCCCATCCGGATAGCCCATAATTCGGTTACCGTGGTTGCCATATGGTCATGGCAACGAAAAAGGATATTGTACGCACTCATCTCGATGAATGGATGAGGGCTCGAAAAGATT
>JBDRFZ010000004.1:0-25694 GCA_043818395.1 Patescibacteria group bacterium | reverse complement strand
ACTTCGATCCCGGCTCTGATCAGAAAGATTTTTGGGCATTTTCTGGAGCGATTATGCGACAACTATCCGTTGCTTATGGCAGACCTGATTGATGAAACAGAGGATGATGACTATGATCCCGAGGTCGGCAGTTTGGGTGATAGATCGGACAATGCCGAGTCCAAATGGGGGATCTACATGTCGGATCCCGACAAGGTTCTAGATGTTGCCGGAGAGCTTAGGCAAATACCGTCTCATGAGCGCGAAGCGAGGTTAAAGGCGATCATTCGCAAGCTCGGCGGATTTGATACCGAATTACGCTTCCCTCCTATGTTCTCCTTGTTCGTTAGGCAGGCGAGAAGCCAAGACAAGCCCAACTGAACGCTGTCGTCTCCCATAAAAACCCTGGACCGCTTTCCAGGGTTTTATAATTTTCTTTTGATTGCTTTTTGCGCCGCTTCGATTATATTTTTTGCCTTCATTCCGTATTTTACAAGTAGCTCGTCCGGTTCACCGGATTCGCCAAAGCTATCCGGCATGCCTACGGCCTCTAGGGGAACCGGATATGTCATGCCAAGTGTTTCCGCGACGGCGCCATAAAGTCCACCAGTGATTTGGTGCTCCTCTACGGTTACGCAGCAACCGGTTTTTTTAACGCTTTTTATAATCGTTTCCCGGTCGAAAGGTTTTAAGGTGTGGCAATTGATGACTTCGGCGCTAATACCTTTCGCTTCCAATTCACGTGCCGCTAGCAATGCCTCATAGAGAAGCGGGCCGCAGGCTGTGATTGTTACATCTTTACCTTCGGTACACAGGTTGGCTTTGCCGATTTCGAAGGGTGTTTCTTTGGTAGTTATGATCGGAGTTTTTTCGCGGGTAAAACGGAAATAACACGGACCCTTAATTTTAGCTACGGCAAGCGTACATTTACGCGTTTCCTCATAATCGCAAGGCGCTAGTACGATCAGCCCTGGCAAGACCCGCGTTATGGCCAGATCTTCCAATCCCTGATGAGTGGCGCCGTCAGGTCCAACTGAGATTCCAGAATGCGCGCCAGCGACTTTTACGTTAGCGCGGCTATAGCAAACAGAGATGCGGAGTTGGTCCCAGTTCCTACCGGGAACGAAAACTGCGTAAGAGGAAACGAAAGGGATTTTATCAGCTTGCGCCAAACCCGCGGCTACGCCCATCATGTTTTGTTCGGCTACGCCGCATTCGATAAAGCGTTCCGGATATTTTTTTGAGAACTCCAATACGCGCGTGGATTCGGCTAGGTCGCCGGTTAAAACCATTACGTCGGGGTTTGTTTCGCCTAATTCCAGAAGTGCATCACCATAGCCATTACGAGTAGGTATTTTTTCGCCCTTAGGATCAAACAACTGGGCGTAGAGTTTAACTTCTGGATTGAACATAACTATTTTTTCAGACGTTTTATAACAGTTCTGATGATTTTCCAGAATATCCACATGAATAGCGAAATTATTAATACGATTGGGATAAGTAGTCCGATTATTCCGATTACCAGTCGGATAAGAATATCTACTAAGGCTTGTAAAGCGATTATTATTTCTCTGATAGAACTGCGAAAAACTTCATAAGGTCTCCAGGTTCTAGATGGGATTTCGATTTTTGTTTCTTCGGTTAAAGAAACCGTGATTGTGGCCAGGTCGGTTAAATTTTCGAGATATCTTTTTTGACCATCCAATCTTTCGATCCTGCCGCGCACTTCTGCCAGCCTTTGGGCAACCATTAATACCTCCTCGATTTTTCCTGATCGCTTCATAATTTCCAGATAAGACGCTTCTTCTGCCTGCGCATTTTTAAGGTCAGCCTCTAGGTCCACGTACTGCATGGTTACATCCTGGCCGCGCACGCTTTCATTTATAACCAAAACGCTAAGCGCTTTTAATTCGCTTAAAGTTTCTTCAAAAGTAGCCGATGGTACTCTAATGGTCAGCCAGCCTGAACGCGGACCCGCTCCTTTATCTGTAATGCCGGAAGCTTCGATATAACCGCTTTTAGAAACGGCGATGCGTTTTGCATCTTCCGTAGCCTTTAGCGCGTCCTGAACAAGAAGCGAAAGATCGCCGGTTTTTATAACTCTTTGTGCGGGTTCGGTCGGTTCAGTAGCCGGTACCGCTGATTCGTTACTTGCGTAGTCTTTTGTTGCCATCATGCCGCTTTCAGGCATGGATTGTCTTTCATAAGCAACATCAGCCGCTGGAGGTGCATATGCAGTATCCATGCCACCGGCATAGCCGAGGGTATTTTGTGTGGTGGAGGGGCTTGTTTCAAAGAGTACGGATTTAATTACTGCGAGACTAAAGATAACGATTGCTCCGATTATGACCCAGGTTAATATACCGGGTTTCTTTTTTTGAATGATGGGGGGCATAGATTTAAATTTAAGAATTTTTACAGGAATTATTTTTTTATTCATGCTCGCTGGTTATTTGTCCGCCAAGCGTCCGCAATTCCGTAAGCGCGATTCTTGCCTCATCTGCGTTCGGCGGTTTTCCGTGCCATTCGAAGCGGCTTTCCATAAAGTCAACGCCTTTACCCGGTATGGTATGACAGATGATGATAGTTGGATTTTCGTATGTAGCACGCGCTTTATTTGCCGCATCAATTATTTCCTGGATGTTGTGGCCGTCGATTTCTATTACACTCCAATTAAATGATTTGAATTTATCGGCCAGCGGTTCGAGTGGCAAAACATTTTCCGTAAAGCCGTCGATTTGAATATTGTTTCGGTCAAGAAATACAGTAACTTCACGTAAGTCATGCTTACCGGCGAGCATGATTGCCTCCCAAGTTTGGCCCTCATCCAATTCACCGTCTGATAAAAGTGCCCAGGTGTGCCAGGTGGGGGCTGGGAGTCGGGGACTGGTAGCTGTTGGGGATTGGGGGTTGTTGGAGAGATTGTTTAGACGGGACGCAAAAGCGAAGCCTACAGCTTGCGAGAGTCCTTGGCCGAGCGGTCCGCCAGAAGTTTCGATGGGAAGTTCCGGTCGAAAATGGTTATTCGAATGTCCTTGCAGGCGCGTTCCGAGCTTGCGTAAGGTTTTTAACTCATCTCTCGAAAAATATCCGCGATTGGCAAGCGTTGCATAAAGTACGGGGCAGATATGCGCGTTTGATAACACGATGCGATCGCGATCCGCCGCCGCACGCGTTTCCGGAGTGATATTCGCTATTTCGTAATAAAGCGCGGTAAAAACATCTGCCATGCCCAGTGGTCCGGCTGAATGACCGCTTTTAGCAATCAAAAGTGATTCTATTATGTCCTGACGTATTTGATTGGCGGCTTTTTCCAGTTCGGTTAAACGTTTTTTAGAAAGCATGCTTTCATTGTACACCGTGGAGAGGGGTATCGTGTAGCGCGTAGCTTGTAACTTCAGATATTTCTTTATCGAAAAACGACCCAGCTTTCGCTGAGTCGTTTTGTCTTCTGGAGTTTTTTTGTTTGCTACGCGCTACAAGTCAGTTTTCTATTGCACGACATTGATCGTACCTTGCATCACCGGGTGAAGGCCGCAGTGATAATCGAACGAACCGACTGTATCGAATTTATGGACATATGTTTCCTGATACTTGAGTTCACCAGAGCTCCAGCCACTGCCGACTACGGTGTGAACCGGACCATCGTTATTAGCCCAAGTTACTTCCGTGCCTTTTTTTACCGTGATTGTTGCAGGTACAAAACCGTTGTTGACGCTACCGATCGTAATGGTGATCCTGGTTTCATCAAATTGCTTGTCCTGAGCCACCGTAGTGGTTAGTGTCATGACATTTGCCGGTTGGTAATCCGAAACTGTTTGGATCGGTGTACCGACTTTGTAGTTTGTGAAATATGCGTCAGGCACGTCCTCGATTTGATTATTCCAGTTTAAGCCATAAAGAGTTTCGGCCAGCTGTTCGGAAGTTACGTGGCGTAAAATACCACCCTGGTCGACCACGTAGGTTCTTGGATCAGTTGTGATCTTAACCATCTTTTTGCCTGGACGATATGTGATGTTGCTGCGGCCGAGCGGAATAGTTGAAAGTTGGCCGTCAGGAATTTGCTTGACCTTGGAGAAATCCGGATACCAGGTGAAATAAGTTTTTGAGTTAGGAAACACATAGCGATGACCATCCGGTCCAAAATAGTAGACCGTATCCCCGGAACCCTTAATTAGATCACCGGAAGTAAAAGCTGAAGTAACGGCAGCCTGTGAGGCTACTGGCAAAACGAGCGTGAAAGCGACACCGGCCGCGGTCATAGCTCGTAATATCTTTGTTTTTATCATAGAGATGTTTATTGAGTTATTAGTTAAAATTAATTAGCGTGTAGTAATTTTGCTCCTAGAAATTATTTGCGTCAATATTTTAGAGGTAAACAATTGTGTTCATTGTATATTCACGATCACTGGTTCGCTTACGCCTTGTACGTCCACGGCATCTTTAGCTCGCCCGCTAAAGGTCATGCTCGTACCCGTTGCATACCAGGGGCCGGTATTGGCTGTGCAGGGTGCGGCGCTGTCGCAATGCTTGATCACGACATCGTTTTTTAGAATTTCGATCCAGGCTATTGCGTCACTGTCCGATGCAGTTACTGTTACCTCGAGAGTTTCCCCGGCTGCGATGGAATTTTTTGCGGTAACGATTTCAACCCGGGGAGTATCAAATGTGCTCAAGGTTATATTTTTAGTTTCAGATGTGTATTTTCTGCCGATTGTATCGGTAACAGTTGCGTAGACCGGATGCACGGAGCTGGTACTGCCTTGCAGATAATCACTCCATTGGCATTGATGGCCGCTGCCGGTGCAGCCGCGGACGTTTGATCCGTCGACGTAAATGTCGATTCTTTGTACGGTTACGGATGAATCGATTTCGGCGATAGCGGACGCCATCTGATTTATCATGATCTGTGATTGGCCGACGCGGATTTGTATCATACTTGAACCATCTTCCTGAACCGGTATGCTGATGGATTTTTCGATCACCTCGTTGGTTATTTTATGCGCTTTGGCTTCGGCTAAGTAACTGGACTTAGTGCCTGAAAAGGGCACCTGTGTTTCGCCTGAGCAGGAGACGGTGTAACAGGTTTTAGTCAACATACCGTCGAAAAATAATTCTATCGCAGTTACGTCAGAATCGCTTGGAGTGCTGGCGATTAAAGTAACGATATCACCGGCCTGAAGCGTGGTCTTCGAAACCGTGAAAGTTAAAATATCAGCCGTCGTAGTTGATGAAGGCGGTGTGGCCGGTGTCTCTGGCGTAGTCGACGCTGTAGATAGATTCTTGTCAATATTTATATCTGTCACAGCAGAAGTTTCCGTGGCCGGCGTGTAGTCGCTTGTATATTCAATGGGTGCACCAGCAATGTAATTTGTGAAGTAAGTATCCGGCACATCATCTATTTTTGTATTCCAGTCAGTTCCGTACAACGCTGCGGCCAGGGTTTCGGTTTTTACCCAGCGAAGCGTTCCGCCTTTTGATACGGCGTAGACTTTTGGATCGGTCGTGACTTTTACCAGTTTGACGCCCGGTCGGTAGGTCACGTTGCCTCCCATTGATATGGCCGCCAATTCATCCGAAGTTATGGTTTTAACGGACGTAAAATCCGTATACCAAGTCATATACGTTTTTTCTGTGGGGAAAACCAAACGTTTGCCATTAGCCGCGTAATAATAAACCGCGTCCAGTGGTCCTTTAATTAAATCACCGGGCGAAAGCGTTGTGGCCTGGGTAGCCGAACTGAGCGCTAAGCCGGCCATGAATACAGCGGTTCCAAATAACCGCGTTAGAAATTGTGGATTTTTCATAAATATTTATAACAGAATATCAAGACAACCGTTACTTGGCGATACCGTGGGGGAGATGAAGTAGTGAGCAGTGAACAGTGAGCACGGAGCATGGAACACGTAGGGGCGCGGTTTCCGCGCCCAGCACAGAGTATACGACATTTCCGTCGTCCTGAGCGCAGCGTAGCGGAGTCGAAGGATCTTTTGGCATTGACGATTATGCAAAAAGATCCTTCGGCTTTTGGTATATGCCTCAGGACGATAGGATCACAAAGTACGGAGCAGTGAGCATGGTACGTAAAAAATGATCGTCCTGAGGGAAATTGAGAGTATTGGTCTTATTTAATTATTTTGCAGTTCTTTTAGCGCGGTTTCGATGTCTTGGTTCCCAAAAACGGCGCTAGCGACACAGAAGCGCGTCACGCCAGCTTGTTTCAAATCCTCGATATTCGCGAGGTTCACGCCTCCATCGAATGCGATTACAAGATCATTCCAGCGTTCGTGTATCTGTTTTGTCTTTACGATTGTTTCCGGAATTAAGCCTTGTCCGGAAAATCCAGGCTCGACTCCTAAGACCAAAATTTCATCCATCCTGCCAGTGTATGGCTGTAAAGAGTCGACCGGAGTTTTTGGCGAGATGGCTAACCCGGCCTCTCTGCCGAATGAATGAACCAAGTTTAAAAGTTCACGGTGGTCGCCCATGGATTCCAGGTGCCAAACGAGGCGTTTTACCTTTGGGATATTTTCGCACTCACGAATAATGATTTCCGGATCCTCGACCATGAGATGAAGTTCGAAGGCGGTTGATGTATCTAGATCCTTGATCACGCCAAGATCACACCAACTTGTATTAGGTACGAATTTTCCATCCATGACATCGATTTGTATAAGTGGAACCAGATTTTCCACCAGGTGCAAACGATCCATGAAAGCGGCTTGATCTTTGACGAGTATAGCGGGGATGATTTGGGACATAGGAAGTTAGCATTTATCGTTCAGTATTTAGCGCAGACTACTTCTTTATCCCAGCTGCTTAATCCTTCTTTTATGTCTTTCGGCGCCCGAGAATTTTGTTTTGAGAAACACGTCAATTAATTTTATTGCTGACTTGGTCGAAGTCCGCCAGCCCGAAAGCGTCATAATGTTGGCGTCGTTATGCTCACGCGCCAACTTAATCGTTTTTTCGTCGGTTGTGCTGAAAGCTCGCGCTCCTTTAATCCTATTGGCTGCCATAGAAATTCCGATACTGCTTCCGCAGATGGCTATGCCCTTAGCGTCTTTATTTTTTACGATCGCTTTTGCGAGATTGAACCCGTGTGCAGGGTAGTCGTCGCCAGGTTTAAATTTGGGGGATAGATCTTTGACTTGCAGGCCAAGCTTTAGAAATTTGTGTTTTATTTTTTCTTTGAGCGCGTAACCAGCATGGTCAGCGGCTAGGAAAATAGGTGCTTGTTTCATGGGTAAAGTGTAGCATGGAACACGTAGGGGCGGGTCTTGCGTCTGCCTTGGTTTAATTTATTAAGTAATACTAACCCAAGCAATTGACTAACTACCTCAAAATATCGCATGATTAACAAATCAAAATATATGAGCGATGAACCAAAACAACAATCAGGACCGCCGAATTTTCCTAAGATCGAAGAGGAAATAGCTGAATTTTGGAAGAAAAAGAAAATTTTCGAGCGTTCTATCGAGGAGCGTCCGGAAAATAAAACCTACGTATTTTACGATGGGCCGCCTTTTGCCAATGGCTTGCCGCACTACGGTCATCTGCTTCAATCTGCCATCAAGGATGCAGTTCCTCGCTATTTTACTATGCAGGGTTATCGCGTACCGCGTCGCTGGGGTTGGGATTGCCACGGCTTGCCGGTCGAGAATTTGATCGAGAAGGAACTGAAATTAAATTCTAAACGCGATATAGAAAGTTTTGGTATTGATAAATTCAATCAAGCTTGCCGCGAATCGGTAATGAAATATGCTGCCGACTGGAAAAAATATATTGAGCGTTTTGGGCGCTGGGTTCAATTTGATGGTGCCTATAAAACCATGGATGCGTCATATATCGAATCCGTATGGTGGGTATTCGCTGAACTTTGGAAAAAAAATCTCATTTATAAGGATCTGCGAGTTTCGCTTTTTTGTCCGCGTTGTTCCACGCCGCTTTCCAATACCGAGATCGCAATGGGTAATCATTACATCGATGTCGAAGATCCGGCTGTGACCATCAAGTTCAAATTAAAGGGCGAGCCCAATACTTATCTTTTGGCCTGGACTACGACTCCCTGGACATTGCCCGCCAACATGGCTTTGGCCGTACATCCGGATAGCATGTATTTGAAAGTAAAAATGTACGACAGCGGCGAAACTTACATTTTCGCCGAAGGGCTAAAAACTTCGGTCATGAAAGATTTTTACCCGCTCAAGGATGAAGATGTGCCTTTTGAAATTATTACCAAGCTGCATGGCAAGGAACTCGTTGGTTTGGAATATGAGCCTCTTTATCCGCTTCCGGAGGCCGAGGCCAGGCGTCTGACCGAGCGGCCTGGTAAAAATCAATTCCAGGTCGTAGCCATGGATTACGTATCAGTCACTGACGGTACGGGTATTGTGCATACGGCTCCGGCTTTTGGCGAAGAAGATTTTGCCGCTTCAAAAGAACACGATATTCCGGTTCTCGTTACGGTTGACGACGAAGGGAAACAAAAAACGGAGTTGGCGTTGGTTGGTGGCATGAAGACCAAGAGTTCGGATTCAGTGATTATGGAAGATCTAAAAAAGCGCGGTTTGCTTTTTAAGGAAGACAAGATAACGCACAGCGTGCCGGTCTGTTGGCGTTGTTCCACACCACTGCTTTATAAAGCGCAGAAAGCGTGGTTCGTGGATGTAACAAAATTAAAATCTAAGATGCTGGAGGCGGCTAAAAAAATTAATTGGCATCCTGAACATTTTAAAACCGGTCGCTTCGGCAAAGGGTTGGAATCAGCGCCGGATTGGTGTGTTTCGCGTACCAGGTTTTGGGGAGCACCTTTGCCGGTTTGGCAATGCGATAAATGCGACGAAATAAAAGTATTCTCTTCCGTAGCCGAATTATCAGAGGCCTCGCAAGGTGGGATCAAATCAGGGAAGGATCTTGATTTGCATCGTCCGGGAATCGATGTGATTAAAATGGATTGTAAGTGCGGAGGCCAGATGTCGCGGACGCCCGATGTTTTTGATTGCTGGTTTGAATCCGGTAGCATGCCCTACGCAGCCGGCCATTATCCATTTGAAAATAAAAATAGGTTTGACGAAAATTTTCCGGCTGATTTTATAGCCGAAGCCCAGGACCAGACACGCGGTTGGTTTTATACTCTTCATGTACTAGCGACAGCACTCTTCGGTAAACCGGCTTTTAAAAACGTCATTGCGACCGGCATCATCATGGCTGAAGATGGCAAGAAAATGTCTAAAAGTCTTAAAAATTATCCCGATCCATGGGAGCTGATGACGCGGCTCGGCGCCGATAGCTTACGTTTCTATCTTTTATCCTCGCCCGTTATCCAGGCCGAGCAGCTGAATTTTTCCGAGAAAGACTGTGAAACGCTTCAACGCGCGCTACTTGGGATACTTTGGAACGTTCGTGCTTTTTATTTACTTTATGCTGAAGGCCAGGATGTGGAGCTGGTTAAACCGCGGAGCGCGCATGTGCTTGATCGCTGGCTTATCTCGAGGATGATGCAAACGATCCAGGAAGCCACCCGGGCCATGGAGACTTACGACCTGGTTGCCGCCGCCAGGCCGCTTAGAGACTGGGTTGATGATTTTTCAACCTGGTGGCTTAGGCGAAGCCGCGGGCGTTTTAAGGGTGATAATGAATTCGAAAAAATGGATGCGCTACGAACGGCGCGCGAAGCCTTGCTCCAAACTTCAGCGATCATGGCGCCTTTTACCCCGTTTTTCGCCGAAAAATTGTACCAAGATGTTAATGGTCCAAAGATGTCCGTTCATCTTGATAAATGGCCAAAGACCGAAGATCGAGTCATTGACGAGCAACTATTAGCTGATATGGAGTTGCTGCGCGAGGTCGTAGCCAAAGCTCATGAAGCCCGGGCTTCCGCCAAGATTCCGGTACGTCAGGCGCTTTCCTCTCTTACTCTCTTGATGCGTGATCCAGCAGAAGCGGCACGATTATCAAATCGTAGTGATTTACTTATGTTAGTAAAAGAGGAATTGAATGTTGAACGGGTAATTTTAAACGGCGATAAAAATACGGGTGAAGATGCGTGGATTGTTGAGCTTGATACTGAGCTGACCCCCGAACTTAAGAAAAAAGGCATGGCTCGCGAAGTCTCGCGCCGCGTCATGAATCTACGTAAAAAACTCGGTCTGACACCGCAGGATGTTATCGTCGTAGCAGTTTCTGTTTCCGACCAGGGCTTTAGGGATACTATTGAATCGTTGAGCTCTGAACTCATGAAAGACACACGCGCTTCATCCTTTTCGATCGATAAGTCTATGACTTCCGATCAGGAAGCGTCCGAAGAATTGGAGTTGGATGGAATCAAAGTTACGGTCGGCATCAAACGGGTGTAAATTTTGCCAAGAACCCACCGTTCGGGTTACTCTTATTATCGTTTATGATCGGATCACTCCGCGGTCGAGTACTTGAAATTCACGGTTCGTTTGTTTTATTAGAAACGAACGGAGTGGGTTACGCGGTTAAAATTTCAGCTTCGGTTTTGACTCATCTAAAAACCGGTGAGGAGAAATTTTTGTATATCCACCATCATGTTCGCGAAGATCAAGAGGATCTTTACGGTTTTCTGTCCTACGACGAACAAGAATTTTTTGAGCGTTTAATAGCCGTTTCCGGTGTCGGTCCTAAAGTTGCGCAGACTATAATGTCGACCGGTTCCATAGATTCTTTACGACGCGCTGTGATGCAGGGTGATTTGGATTTTTTGACCTCGGTTCCGGGCGTTGGCAAGAAAACGGCACAAAAAATTATTTTGGAATTAAAGGGGCAATTGGTGGAGGCGGTAGAAACTCCACTTGAGGAAAGAGAAGTGATTGAGGCTTTGGTGTCCTTGGGTTATTCCGTAAATCAGGCAAAAGAAGCCGTAAAAACCTTATCGCCGGATACGATCGAGGTAACAGATAAAGTACGCGAAGCCTTGCGTCATTTAGCGCCATGAAACTCATACGCATCGAACAAAAAAATGAATGGGAGGCGTTTCAAGCGCACCAACCCTATTCGCAATTTTTGCAATCATGGATCTGGGGTGAGTTTAGTGCATCGCTTGG
This sequence comes from Patescibacteria group bacterium, assembly GCA_043818395.1. Classification (GTDB taxonomy): domain Bacteria; phylum Patescibacteriota; class Patescibacteriia; order 2-12-FULL-60-25; family 2-12-FULL-60-25; genus JBDRFZ01. Next base: position 14,646 of record JBDRFZ010000004.1, on the reverse strand, counting down.
AAAACCTGTCATGCGTCTTGCCTTAGTCGAGGACGAAGGTTCCTGGCTTATAGCTATCCAGATGGAATATCGGTTGCGAAAATTTGGTACGGGTTACTGGTTTGCACCGCGCGGTCCGGTTTTTTCATCGCTTTTGTCACTTGAAGAAAAACGAAAAGCGCTCTTCGCTTTAACGGAAGAGCTCTTAAAAATTAAAGATCTTCGAAAAAAGACATTATTTTGGCGTTTTGAACCGGTTTCGGAACTCGGCAATCCAGAAGGCTTGGTGCCGCTTTCTTTTCGCCGAAATTCAGCCCAAAATCCGACTTCGACACTTTTATTAAAACTCGCCCCATCGCTTCCTGAAATTCAGAAGCAGATGCATGAAAAAACTAGATACAATATTCGTGTGGCCGAACGTCATGGTGTTTCTGTGCGTTTGGCGCACACAGAAAAAGACGTGGAAACTTTTTTGGATTTGATGGACCAGACTGCGGCGCGCGATAACTTTATCCAGCATCCGAGAAGCTACATTAAAAAAATGTACGAATATCTGAAGACGAACAACATGAGCAGGATCAGATTAGCGGAACTCGAGGGACGCGTTTTGTCTGCCAACCTGGAAATCGCCTACGGCGATACGGTGACGTATTTATACGGCACCTCATCATCAGAATATCGTAACGTCATGGCACCATACGCTTTGCACTGGAACGCCATTCAGGAAGCTAAAGCGCTGGGATATCAAAACTATGATTTTTGGGGTTTGAACCCATGGTCTAAAGCCATGTATTACTACAAACCTTCTTGGGAAGGCATTACGCGTTTTAAACTAGGTTGGGGAGGGGAGAGAGTGGATTTGGTCGGTACCTGGGATTTGCCGTTTAATAGTTTGGTTTATCGTTTATTATTTATAGATAAATTTTTTAGGGGCTAAAACAAAAACACCAGCAGATGCTGGAATTTTTGTTCGGTCGAGTTTAACTCGATGGTGCGTCGGCTGGGGATCGAACCCAGGACCTTGGGCTTAAGAGGCCCCTGCTCTACCGACTGAGCTACCGACGCAAGTGAGTGGATTGTGGCCGAGTTTATTCGGACATAAGACGCGAACGCAACGTCGGCAAGAGGCCCTGCCGATTACCGACGCAGATTTTTTCTTTCTTGTGGCCGGATATTATCTAATTAAAACATTAGAGTCAAGCAAACGCTTGCTGATTTTAACTTTTTTAAGTTATGCTCAAGCGCGCATCCACATCGCCCTCGTGCTCCTGTAGTTCAACGGATAGAATGCGGGCCTCCGAAGCCTGATATCCAAGTTCGATTCTTGGCGGGAGCACCAGTGCGATGTGGATTATAAATTAAGAGATGGGCGCAACTATCTCAGTCAAAATTTCTTCCGGAGCTACGGTTTTCGGATCATTTAAATATACTTCGCGTATTGGGCCGGTAACAGTAATCCCATTTTGTGCAATCCAGGCAAATATCTGGCCGTACGCTGTTCCACATTGATCATATGGGCCGCGATGTATGATTTTTGCTACTTTGCCGCCAGGAATTTCGTAGCATTTTATGTCATCAATATCCTCTGTCTTCGTATTGATAGGTATAGCAACTTCGACATCTGCGCTCGCATTCTTTTGTGCTTCAGCCGCGGCTGCCGCGCTTGCTTCATGGCATACAAAAACCGGAGCACCGGTCATGGCTATATTTTTAGCGGCCGCATGAGCACATAGTTTGCCGATTAATTCCGGAATCATTAAATAGGCACCGGCTTTTCTGATCCCCAGGACGAGCTGCGGTTTTATTTCTGCGACTATTACTTCGGGCATATTAGTTGATTACGATTAAGTTTTAAAAGATTATCATAGGAACGAAAAAGGAATAAGTGGTAAGGTAGGCGTAAAAAGATCCTTCGGTTCCGCTCCGCTACACTCAGGACGACAGTTGGTCCCACAGATCGTTCAGTACGATGTCCTCTATTGTCATCCCGAATTTGTCGACCTGTCCCGACCGTAGCGTCGGGAGGAATCTTTTTTCGCGTATAGACATTAGTGGCTCTTCAAGATAATCTGTTTTATATTTATGACGAATAAAAACAAGGCTAAGGCCGTGGAATCAGAGAAATCCCTAACGCCGCGATCCGAAGATTTTTCAGCTTGGTATCAGGATGTAGTAGAACAGGCTGATATGGCCGAACACTCGCCGGTTCGCGGGTGCATGGTCATCAAGCCGTATGGCTACGCCATCTGGGAACTCATGCAAAAAGAGCTGGATGCGCGTTTTAAGGCCAAAGGCGTACAAAATGCATATTTCCCGCTATTCATACCTGAAAGTTATTTAAAACGTGAAGCCCAGCATGTCGAAGGTTTTGCCCCGGAAGTTGCGGTTGTGACGCATGCCGGCGGGCAGAAATTGGACGAACCGCTCGTGATCCGGCCGACTTCAGAAACAATAATTTACGAAGTTTATTCCAAATGGGTGCAGTCGTATCGCGATCTTCCGCTTCTAATAAACCAATGGGCCAACGTAGTGCGCTGGGAAATGCGTACGCGGCTCTTTTTGCGCACCACGGAATTTTTATGGCAAGAAGGCCATACCGCGCACGCAACTGAAGTTGAGGCAGAAGATTTTGCTCGGCAGATGCTGGATTTATATCAGGATTTCGCAGAAAATTTTATGGCCGTACCGACTATTCCCGGTCAAAAAAGCGATGCCGAAAAGTTTGCCGGAGCGCTTAGGACATTCTGCATCGAAGCCATGATGCAAGATGGCAAAGCTTTACAGGCCGGCACTTCGCATAACCTTGGCCAGAATTTCGCCAAAGCATTCAATGTAAAATTTTTAGATGCTGACGGGCAGGAAAAATACGCCTGGCAAACCAGCTGGGGAGTTTCCACGCGTCTCATTGGTGGGCTTATTATGGCGCACAGCGATGACAGGGGTTTGGTTCTTCCACCTCGCCTCGCACCGTATCAAGTCGTCATCGTGCCCATCGGAGTTGAGGCTGATCGCGAAGCGGTTCTCGCTAAAGCTGAAGAGATTTCCGAACTACTCATTGCACAGGGCGTGCGCGTAAAGATTGATGCTCGCGATAACATGCGGCCCGGCGCAAAGTTTTTTGAATGGGAAAAGAAAGGCGTGCCACTGCGCCTCGAGGTCGGGCCGAAAGATCTGGCCGCCAATCAGGTCGTAGTAGTGCGTCGCGATACGTCGGAAAAACAAACAGCCACCGAAGAGGGTATAGTGGATTCAATCATCGATCTATTGGATCAGATTCAGCACAATATGTATGAGCGTGCCTTGGAATTCAGAAAAGAACATACACTCTCAGTCGCCGATTACGATTCTTTTAAAGAAAAATTGGAAGGGAATTTTATTCTCGCTCCCTGGTGCGGTAGTGCGGACTGCGAGGCCCGAGTCAAAGAAGAGACCAAAGCGACAATCCGTTGCATTCCTTTTGAAAATCAAAATTCCGAAAAAGATAAGTGCCTGGTTTGCGGCAAGAAATCGTCTAGCCGCGTGATTTTTGCGAAAGCTTATTAAAAAAAGATCCTTCGGCGTTTTGTTTATTCCTCAGGACGACATGGCTGTTTTTGAGGCTTCGAGTTTTAAATCAATTTCTTAACCATGTAGGTTTGGTTTAGCCGGTAACCGAGTTTTCGATAATATTCGCGAACACCGATGCCGCTGATTACGGCCATTTTGGAATAGCCTTCGCGTTTCGCGATTTGTTCCGCGAGTTCCATGAGCTCGCGGCCGTATCCGCGATGTTGAGCTGCATTTTTGTTTATTACACCCAAATCAAGAGCACGTCCGTAGGTATGAAGCTCGCGGACAAAAGCTGAATTTCTTAAAACCGGAAAATCTTTATCAATATCTTTTGAGTACTCAACAAATTTAGGGTCATCGGAATAAGGTTTTGTTTCAATGAGTTTTAAAGGAAGAAGAGGGAGTCTGAGTCGTAGAAAAGCGAAGACGGCCTTTCTTTTTTCATCTTCCATACTTAAAAATACTTCGCGTCCACCGGCGTTTTCATACCAATCTTCGAACAAGACGGGATTAACTTTAGCCGGATCAATGTATTTGACATGACCCACCTCGCGGCAGCGCAAACACTGGCATCGTATGCCGCGGCGTTTCATTTCGGCTTCGATTTCTTCGCGCAGGTTGGTGACTTTGTTGCCGGATGAAATATCGGCCATTGGAAAATCGCGGATCATTCTGGAGACGCGGCAATAGCGCGGGATGAGTTCCTGCATACGGATAAGCATCTCTTTCAATTCATTTCCTTCGAGCGGCTTAAATCGTCCCTCTTCAGTCCAGGATTGCAATTCAGCTGTCGGCAATACTACGCAAGGGTAAATTTTCACCATATCCGGTCTGAACCGTGGATCGTCGAACATTTGCTTGAAATCCAAAACATCTGAATCCGGAGTCGTACCGGGCTGTCCGGGGAGTACATGAAAGTCGGTTTTGAACCCGGCCTGTTTTAGAAGCGCTACGGCTCGAACCGTGGCTTCAAGCTTGTGCCCGCGTTTCGTAATTTCCAAAATTTCGTCGCGGAGTGTCTGTACGCCAAGCTCGACGCGTGTGCAACCTAGTTCTCTCAGACGCGCAATTTCAATTCCATTCACCCAGTCGGGTCTGGTTTCGATGGTCAGTCCGATTATCCGATAAGCGGCTTTTTCGTTTGCGTCTTGAGCTTCTTTTAACGTAGCGTGACTCATGACTTCTGATTCCTCGGAGCTTATTCGACGCTTGATCTGATTCGCCGCATCAAAACATCTTTTAACAAACCATTGGCGATATTCCCATGTATACGCGGACCAGGTTCCGCCTTTAATGATGAGTTCTATTTTTTTAGCTTCGTGTCCGTTCTGTTCTAAAATCTGTACGCGTTTTTTTACTTGGTCATAGGGATCGAATTTTAATGAGAGAGCGCGAGCCGCGGCCGGTTCGGTCGGTATATAGCTTTTTGGCATCTTAACGTCATTCGGGCAATATACGCACTTGCCGGGACAGGGGTACGGCTTGGTTAAAACCGTGATCGGCGCTACTCCGGAGTCGGTGCGCACGTCTTTGACGCGCAAAACTCGCTCCAGGCGTTCGTTTTTTTGGATGGTGTGATTTTTTATAAGCCGACGATATTCGGACCAGGTCTCAGATGATGTTGGGAATGCGTAAATTGTTCCTGATAATTTTTTTCTGGCGGCTTTAGAAAAAGTTTCGCGCGTTAAATTGCGCAGGTCGAGTGCGCTCATGATTATTTCATTGATAAGATTGCGGGGTGGACTGGGTTGGGTTTTCATGAGTATTATTCGGAAAGCATGAAGCAAGTTGATGATTTGGGCAAGATCAGCCGTTCAATCAGCGATTTCTACGAGAAATACGGCTCTGATTTTTCGACTACGCGTCGTTACCCTTGGGGTGTGATGAAGCTTTTAGAAGCATATATAAAACCGGGAATGACGCTGGTTGATGTCGGTGCCGGAAACGCTAGGTTAGCCGGTCTGGTTCCTGATCCCGTTTTTTATTTTGCGGTTGAACCTTCATCAACTTTGCGCGAACAGGCGTTAAAAAATGTCTCGGATCGTCTGAATTGCCAAGTGGCATCAGGTGCTTTGCCGACATTGCCGTTAGATGATAATCAATCTGATTTAACAGCTTGCTTCGCGGTCTTGCATCACGTTCCTGGGACTGAAAAACGTTTATTATCAATCATTGAATTGGCACGAATCACCAAACCCGGCGGCAGGTTGATTTTAACGGTTTGGAACTTGCGCAGTCGTCGGTTTTTTACGCTGAAAAATTGGTTAGCCGCCTGGCTTCGATTACCATTAATCCCGGGTGGCGGGTTCGGGGATGTGATGGTTCCCTGGAAAAATCAGGCTACGAGATACGTCCATTGTTTCACGAAGAGAGAAATGAAGAGATTATTCAATCCAAAAATTTGGGAAATAGAAAAATTGGAATATTGGGGAAACGATGGCCCGGAAAGAGTTTTAAATGCCAGGAATTTGGTTTTAGTGGCAAGGAAAAAGTTATAGTTTGAAATTTTTTGGATTGCGTGAGTATTCGACGGCCGTGTCGCGGGTGATGCGTCCTTCATCCAAAAGCATTTTAAGCTCCTGATCCAGATCAACCATTCTATCGCTCGACGATGTGAAGATGATGTTTTGTAATTGTTCCGTATGGCCGTCTCGGATGATATTTGCAACAGCGTGGTTTGTAACCAGAACTTCATGAACCGGAGTTAACGTTCCGTCCGCAGTGGGAATTAAAAGCTGGGAGATTACGCCCTTTAAAACCAAGGAAAGTTGTAAGCGAATCTGAGCCTGTCTTTCGGTTTGGAAGGCATTGATAACGCGTTCTACTGTTGCTGCGGCGCCATTTGTATGCAAAGTCGCGAAAACAAGATGGCCGGTTTCGGCTAGAGTCATAGCCGTAGCCATGGTTTCCGGGTCGCGCATTTCGCCGATCAGGATTATATCCGGATCCTGCCTGAAAACATGTTTAAGTCCTTCATCAAAACTCATGAAATCAATTCCCAGCTCACGTTGTGAAATCAAGCTTTTCGCAGGTTCGAAAATGAATTCAACCGGATCTTCGAGCGTTAGAATATGTTTAGTTTCGTTTTGATTGATGTGTTCGATCATGCTGGCTAAAAGCGTGGATTTGCCGGCACCGGTCGGACCGGTTACGAGTACGAGACCTTGCGAAAGTTTTACAAATTCAAGAGCACTCTCGGGCGCTTCAAGCTCTTCGAGCGATGGAATAATTGCCGGGATAAGCCGCGCAGCCAGGGCGGGTTCGCCGTTTTTCCAATAAATATCTATGCGGAAGCGTTCGCTTGTCGGGAGCTCGATAGAAAAATCTTTGTCATTTTTTTCTTCATAGGAGGCGTATACATCTGCCGGAACTATTTTTTTAAATTCTTCCAACAAATCTTTTCTGACAATTGCCGGTTCGTTTTGAACAGATCTCAACTCTCCGCGCACGCGGACTATAGGTGGTTGGCCGACAGCCAAATGCAAGTCTGATGCGCTCGTCTCAATGGCGATTTTACAAAGCCTGAAAAGAAGAGAATTTGAATCTACTAACATAATGGTTTAAGGATACCATGGCCGTTCACTCTTTTTATATTCCGTGGGTATCGTACTGTCGTCCTGAGCGGAGTCGAAGGATCTTTCGATTGATGGAATTAGCTAGAATCAGCCAAGATAATGCGGTTAGAATTGCATGGCCTGACATTGACATTTTCGTGAAAAAATGGTATAAATTTACGTTCTTTGAAATTAGGGTACTTCAGTTGAAAACGGCGTTTTGTAGCTCAAGAATTGGGCTTCAGCAGGCCGTTTTCAATAAAGAAAACCTCTTGGCGCGAATGGTTCGCAAAAAGAGGGTATCGACGGTGTAGGAAAAAATAGGGTATCCTCATGGAAAACCTGTTCAAGGTAGTCGGCGGTTCGATGTGGTCAATTCTCGGAAAATTAGCGGACAAAATTCCCGCGGAGCTGGCAGATGATCTCAATCGTGATTCGAATATGATGGAGGCCATGGTCAAGGCCGCCATGGATTACCGTGTGGCGAAGGTTGCGGAAGACGAGAAGAACCCCTACGAGACGTCCGTCGAGCTCCAGCTCACCGCTCTCCGCCTCGCGAACGACGAGGAGAAGTGGGGACTGACCGAGGAGGACTTCGCACGTCTCGCCTCGTCCGCTCCAGCCTGGCCCAAGGGAAAGCATGTATACCGCACTTTCCGCATCCGCTTCGGCGAGGGAGACGACGGGGTCACCAAGACCTTCGAGGCGCACTACGCCCGCATCCAGCACGTCTTCGGCGAGGGTCGATACTGGCGCTGGGAGCACCTCCACTCGGGCAAGGTGCCGTATAAGGGCAAGCCCGTGGATCGTCTCCGCCTCCTGAACGGCAACAACACGCACCACACGGTCGTCGAGTGGATCGTGGCCGATCTCGACACTCACCGCCAGCGTGACAGCATCACGGCGGTGCGCGGTGTGAAGTCGCTCGCCGACGAGCTGCTCGTCATCGCGTGGATGTTCCCGGACATGATCCGTGCCATTGATTACGACAAGCTCCCCGGACTCTTCGCCGCTGGCTACGAGGTCAACGTCCCCGAGAACGGCGACGGGGCGTGGCAGCACGTCGTGATCGTGAGTTTCAGCCGTGACGGTCGTCAGGTGTTCGTCCGCGCCGACGGCCGCAGTGATGACGACTCGCACTGCTCGGTGCCCGGCTTGCGGGAGTCCACGGCACTCGGCACTTGAACCCTTGGAACTCGGGGGAGCCTTGGTCTTCTGACCTTGGTTCCCTCGGGTTCCCTCGGCCGTGTCTACAACGCAACTTCCCATAGGAGCTTGCGTCTCGTAGATGCGGCTCTTTTTTTATCTAAAAAATCACCCCGATGATACGAGGTGATTTTTTATTTTTTTATTCTTTAAAACGTTGCGGCTTCCGGGGCCACTGGTTCTTTTTTGCCCTTGAGCGCATCCTTCAAGCCCTTGCCGGCTTTGAATTTAGGAACCGTAACCGACGGTATCTGAATTTTTTGCGTAGGATCCTGCGGGTTTACGCCCGTGCGGCCCTTGCGCTGTTTGGCAGAAAACGTGCCGAAGCCGGCGATTGTAACTTCGCCGCCGCGTTGCAGGGTTTCGGTAACCACTGTAACGAAGGTCTCGACCATGTCCTCGGCCTGCTTCTTGGTGACGCCGATTTTTTCGGCTAGATAAGAGATAAGTTCAGCTTTGTTCATATGGATAAAAATAGGGGTTAACTGACTCCAGAATACCTTTTTATTGCCCAAGACTCAACAAATAATGCGCAATGAGTCAAGGCTCATGGCTTTCTTCATGTCAAGATCTACGGTCAATAAAGCGCAATTAACCTCGGTTTGGCCGTCTTCCGGGAGGTCAAAAGACATGTGCCCAGGCTCTAAAAATGCCTTAATAGCGCTATTTTTCTCAAAACCGAGCACGGACTGATATGAGCCGCTACGACCTACGTCTGTTTGGTAGGCGATGCCTGCGGGGAGTATTTTGGCGTCGGCAGTCGGTACATGGGTATGCGTGCCTAGAATTGCCGTTACTTTACCGTCGGCATAAAGACCAAAAGCTTCTTTTTCGCTGGTAGCTTCGGCATGAAAGTCGATAATGGAGATATCCGCGGTTTTCGTCTGGGCTAACATCTCGTCTAAAAGCAAAAATGGATTACGTGCCTCTTCTTTCATAAAGAGCTGTCCGCTTAAATTTATCAATCCGATTTTCACGCCCGCTTTTTCTATGACTGTGGATCCTTGTCCGGGCATTTTTGGCATAATGTTAGCCGGTCGCAGTAGACGCTTTTTCCAGCGTTCATCCGTAAAACAAGGGATGCCAACCGGGTTGGCCCAAGCATGGTTTCCGGAGGTGTAAGCGTCAAAGCCGGCGTTATCAAGATCGGTTAATGTTTTTGGCGTGACACCACTGCCGTGCGCCAGGTTTTCTACATTAGCGATCACAAAATCAGGCGAGTATTTTTCGCGTAACCCCGGCAAAGCCGCGATCACGGCTTTTCGACCGATGGCTCCGACAATATCGCCGAAAAACAGGATTTTATACATTTTATCTGGCGTATTCGATGACGCGCATTTCTCGAATTAAGGTGACGCGGATTTCACCTGGATATTTAAGTTCAGCTTCAATTTTTCTAGCAACGTCTTGCGCTAATCTCAAGGCGCCAAAATCGTCCATGGCTTTGGGATTTACGAAGACACGGATTTCACGGCCGGCCTGGATGGCATAGACTTTTTCCACGCCTTCAAATGACAAGGCTACGTTTTCCAGTTCTTCCAAGCGTTTGATGTAGAGCTCGAGAGAATCCTTGCGCGCCCCGGGTCGTGCGCCAGAGATGGCGTCCGCAGCTTTAACGATCACAGCTTCCAGTGTCTTGGGCTTATCTTCATGGTGGCCGATTGACTGGTAGCAGATTTCTTCGGCAAAACCGAATTTTTTCATTATTTGATAGCCGAGTTCCGGGTGAGAGCCCTGCATGTCATGGTCAACGGCTTTGCCGATATCGTGAAACAATCCGCCTTTTTTGCAGATAATCACGTCAGCATTTAGCTCTTCAGCCAATAAGGCGGCGATATTTCCGACTTCCATTGAATGCATGAGCACGTTTTGCCCGTATGAAGTTCGATATTTTAGACGACCCAAGATCTGGATCAGTTTAGGATCAATACCGGCCATGGAAATGCCGAGTTGGAATAACGCATCTTCACCGGCTTTTTTGATATCCAATGCTAGTTCTCGCTTAGCTTCATCAATACATTCCTCGATTCTTCCGGGATGGATGCGGCCATCTGACATGAGTTTGTCGAGCGCGCGCTGGGCGACTTGGCGTCTGATCGGAGAAAAACCGGAAATCGTAATCATGCCCGGCGTATCGTCTACAATGAGTTCGCAACCAGTCAGCCATTCCAGGGCTTTGATGTTTCTTCCTTCGCGACCAATGATTCTACCCTTCATTTCATCATTCGGCAGTTCCACGTGCGTAGTCGTGGTTTCGGCCACCGTCGAAGAAGCTAGTCTTTGGACGGCAACGGCAATTACGTTTTTTGCTTTCTTTTCGATTTCTTCCGCCTCCATTTGCTCAAGCTTGCGTTCACGCGACATGATCGCTTCCTGGCTTTGTTCTTCAACCAGCTTCATGATGCGTTCCAGGGCCTGATCCTTGTTAAGCCCGGCGACTTCTTCCAATTTTTTAATTTCATCTTGTTTCAACTGCTCTATATCTTTTTCCGTTTGGTTAATCTGTGAAGCTCTTTCATCGATTTCTTTACGAGTCACATCGAGCTCCAAGATTTTTTTGCCGAATTCATCCTCTCTTTCTGAAAGCGCGGTACGTTCTTTTTTAAGTTCCTCGGTCGTCTTTTTCTCTTCCAAACGAGATTCCTCGAGTATCTTGATTGCTTTGTCTTTGGCTTTGATCAAGATATCCTGCTCTTTGGATTGAGCATCGTTAATGACGCGTTTAGCTTCGGTTTCCGCATCCGTTACCATTTGTTGAATTTTTCTGGCTTTTTCTGTAACAAAAGCACGAGCCGCAACAGCACCAAGCGCCACTCCGATAATCAATGCAAAAAATGCGTATAACATAAATCGTTTACGCTCGAATATAACAATTTTCTCCCAAAAACAAGGGTCGCGGTCTTCTTAATATTTGTGTGAAATACGCCAAAATTCCATTGGCAGCCGAGATGCAGTTTTTTCAAGCCACAAAAGCTATTGAAGGCCGACCATGGGGAGCTAAACGTTACGTCCGAAGCGGTTTAATAAGTATTAGGTCGGTAGGCGAAAGATATCAGAAAGTAGACTTCTCGTCCAGATGAGCAGGTCAGATTGAGCAGGTCAGATGTATATTTATTTACCTGGGTCACTAATACTATCGATCGATGCGAACATGGTTCCAAGCGACTCCACGATAAATTCCTTTTGCGAATGCTTCAATTTTTGCGCCAGGATATACGGTTCGACCATGACATGAATCATTTCGTGCTGAATAATCCGGAATGCATCAATGTTCGCATGTCGATTAATGGTTACGGACTGGTCTTTAAAGTCGTAAAATCCAAAAGGGCCATATTGAGTAATTCGCACGATAAATTGGAAAGGTTCTGGTCGTTGGAAAAAAAGACGTAGTTTCTCAATAAAATTTTCAGAACGATTCGCCCAATCCGCTTCGGCTACTGCGCGGTAAGCTTCGTATAACGAAGAGTCGTATTCTTCCAGGATAGCCCGCCTTGGCATGTTAAAACGTATCTGATGCCGTTTAAAAAAATCTACGGAATCGTGAAAACGATCGACGATCGACTGTTCTTCTTCCGCTGTATTGCTGACAAAGATGATATTTTTTTTCATATCTCTAGTGCTAATGTTGAAGTTCGCCCTCTCGATCAATCAGCAAAATAAAAGCGAGGTCTTTGTTAAGACCGATAAAGATACGCATGTTCACGCTTGTACCATCTACCCGAAAATGGCCGAAAGTCGAACAGTCATCCATTTTTGGTTTCAGTAGTTCAAAAATATTCCCATTCTTCGTCTCAAGCGATATCCCTTTTTCGCGTGGCAGGCCGCGGGTTTGTTTCCATGTATGCTTTTCTAAATAACCCAGGGTTTGATAAAAACGACGCAGTTCGTCCTTTTCTAATTTTTGAATGCAATACTTTTGAGTATCGCATTTTGAAAAGCTGAACCGAACTTCTTTTTCTAAATAATGTACAGGCTCCTCTAAATTGCCCCTGATTTCTAACGCCATAATCACGCTAAGTGATAATAATCGGCGTAGTATTTTTTGATGCTCTCGGCGGTTATTTCGTTGTTTTTACCGCCGGACAAATAGACTTCTTTCCAGGGTAAATGATTGTGCGTAATATTGACTAGTTCGTGTGCAGAAAATTTGCCATATACTGACCAAACATTCTCAAGAAGCGAAGCTACTTCTGGGGAGATCTCTTGAGTTGCAGATGTTATTTTAACAGGTGCGTTTTCAAATTCTTTTAAGGCATGATAGACAACGGGGATGACGGGGCCGAATTTCCAGGCTTCAATTTTATCGTTGAAAAGAGGCTGATCTTTCAATGATAAACTAACTGCTTGCGCAAAATAAAGTAATTTTTGTAATTTTAGATTCGTCAATCCTTCAGAGACTCCATCTTCATCTACGAACTCCTTGTTGGCACGATCGACAAACCATTTAGCAATGCTCATCGCATCGGTCGTGTAGGTAGACATAAATTTTTTTGTAGTTCTTTCTTACAAGAATAGAATATCACGTGTCAAAATTGACAGCTAGGTATTTCGAAAGTTTTTGTTCTGATGTTTTAAAACCACAAACCCGCCGAGGAGAGCGGCGGGTTCTGGAAAGTAGGTTTTAGACATAGGGGGATCCGAGTCTTTTTATTTTTTCTTCGAGGGTGATGAATTCAATCTCCTCTTCGCTGTAGTCATTCCGTGGGTTTTCTATTCGCCAGCGGAGGTACTCATCCGGAGATGTAAAAGACATAATCCTGTAAGACTGCTTGGTTTGCGGGCAATGCTTGATGAGTTCGCGCCGCAAGCGATCACGATTCTGTAGTAACTGCTTCAACTCGTTATGTTTTAGCCAGAGATCCAGAGCAACGCGATAGGAGAATGACTTTATATAATAGAGATATCTGAAAAGTCTAACTGAATAGTTTACGAGGAGTAAGGATAAAGGATTTGCGAGCAATATGAAGATGAGTAGGGATATTGCTCCCATAATCCTCTCAATAATCGTACTGGACTGGTTTAGCCCGATAGTGGCCTGCCGTAACAACAGATAATCTATGAACCCGCAGCCGCTAATTATTGCTCCACCCGCCAGAACAACCGCTAGAAGTATCAAAGTATGTCCAAGATAGAATAATGAAAGACGGAGGATTTTCTTTGTAAAAGAACTTATCACAGCAACCTCCTGATGAAGGTTTGAGACTGAATTGACTTTCAGTATCAATGAAAAAATATAAGAAAATTGGAATATTGTCAATGCTTCAAGCCTGATTTCGCCCGACGTACCGTTCGTCCTAAGTGGAGCGTAAGCGAGTCGAAGGATTTTTTTGGTATTGATAGGCTCCGCGGAAAAAGATCCCTTCCGATGCTACGGTCGGGACAGATCGAAGGGCTCGGGATGATATATGTGTTCACTCGAGACGATGCGTAACGTTATCCAGTCCTATTGCATCTTTTATTTCAAAATCTCCAATCGCGGTTCGCCTAAGTTCGGTCAGATACGCGCCACAGCCGAGCTCTCGGCCGATGTCATCGGCCAGTGATCTGATATAAGTCCCGGACGACGAGCGGACGCGGAATTTTAAATTCGGCCAAATATAGTCTAAGACAGTTAATTCGCTGATCGTAACGTATTTAGCTGGACGCATATCTTCTGTGGCTTTCCCTTTGCGTGCCAGCTCGTAGAGTTTCTTGCCTGCGATTTTTTTAGCGGAAAAAATTGGCGCTTTCTGCTCATAACCTCCGCGGAATTTATCCAATGTATTTTCGATTTCCCGTAGGGGCACGGCGCGCCGTGCCCCTACGGTTTCAGTGATCGTTCCTTCCGTATCAAACGTCGTACTAGTCGCGCCGAGACGCGCTGTGGCTTCATACGTTTTGTCCAATCCCACGAATTCTTGCAGACGCTTAGTCGCATCGCCAACGCCTATGATTAAAAGTCCGGTGGCGAACGGATCCAATGTTCCGGCATGGCCTACTTTTTTTGTATTAAAAATTCTGCGCACACGATCAACTACGTCGTGACTCGTCATACCGGCGGGTTTGTCGATTAGGAGGATTTGGTTCATAGAGAAAAAAAACGTACTTCTTATATCGTACTTCGCGTTTGGCGCTTCGTATATCCTGCAGTATTTAACGATGTTTAGTGGCTATTATTTTATGACGGTTTTCTTTAATTTAGTTTTTGAGTCAATAAACGTGTTTTGGCGGCTTAGTCGTGTCCCACGGAAGTTGTAATGTCCCTTTTGCGGGAAGTTAGAATGTCACATTCTGGCCGGCTGTCGGGAACTCCGGATTCCTGTACAACGGTCTGGTATGACAACCCAACTTTTCGCTATGTCAAAAAAGGATATTGATC
>JBDRFZ010000003.1:0-8179 GCA_043818395.1 Patescibacteria group bacterium | reverse complement strand
AACTTGAACCGGAAGTTTCTTTACTCGACGATGGTACCTTTGTTTGTCCATAGAAATGTGCGAAAATTAGTGCCAAGCAATTGCTTGATCTACACACTAATTTTAGCACATTTTCGTGGATAACCCACGATGTATTAAATTGTTCTGGTGTCCCTGGGGTTTTAGCTTCATCAGTTTTCATATATATAATAAACTTTTTACAATTATGGCACATCTGTCAACTTCAAAACAGACCTTCCATACACTCCTCAAACGGATCGTACAATCGCCCCAAGCAAAGCACCAAACCGTAGCTTGTCGTTGTGCCGGTTGTTGCGGTGCTAAACAAAAGAGTCCAAATAAGACCAAAAACTGCTTAGAAACCGATTCATGGATGTCTCGGAACTTCATTTTCTATAGATGACTATCGAATTCCTCTTTATTACAAACACCTGTCGCTACAACCAGGCTAACTAGTTCTTTTATATAGACTTTACTAACTCTTCTGTTTTTAAAACAAATAGGAAACGGCCGTTTCCATGTTTCATGTTTTACTATCCATTGATGCTTACCGCCGTTGTCAACTTTAAATCCAGACAAGGTGCTTAACCATTTAAGAAGCGAAAGAAGCCTGCCTCTTTTTATATCAGCATACTCGCCCATATTTTATCAGGCGGTAGCTGGTACGAGATCAAAAACCGGACTGGACTTTTTAATAGCTTTATTATTCAAGTTATTAAATTCTTTTTCAGGGGGTGTAAGCCTATAATCTCCACCAAGCTGTTCCGCATATATAATAGGCACTTTAAATGCGGCATATAACACGTCGTTAACGCATTCGACAAATTCCTTTGCAGTCCTTCCTTGAGCAATAAATGTATCGCCATCGACAAGAATCTTACCGACTATAAATTCCCCATCACGTTCCCAAACGACTTGAACGCCGCTATACGGTAAATTAGCCTTGTGGTGAATCAAGACTTCGTAAATAATTTCGTTGTCACCGAAAAGCGCCTCTTTGGTTCGATGCAATCGATAACGAAATGGAGACATTAGGGACATATTCAAAATAGGGATGGATTAATATAATTACTCAATTATGGCACAAATGTCAACTATTTTCCCCCAAGCATTCGTCTGCTTCGCAGACTTCGGTGATACTTGATAGCAAAACGATGCGCTTCATCCCGGACTTTGATGAGAATGTTTTTATTATCTTCGCATAGCTTGCAGATATCCACATGTTTTTTATCGCAAATCAGTTCATCTTTATCGCGATCCGGCCCTTTGGCCAGGCCTACGACCGGAATGCCGAGCTCAAAATGCCGAACCACTTGCGTCGCGGCATTCACCTGCGGCAAACCACCGTCAATTAGGATCAAATCCGGTTTGTGCCAGTTATTCCTAAATCGCCGCATAAGAGTTTCTTTGATTGATGCTACATCATTGGACCCGATAACTGTCTTAATCCTAAATTTACGATATTCAGACTTGGTCGGGGCGCCATCTTCAAAAACAACCATGGATGCGACCGATGAAGTGCCGGAAATATTGGAAATATCATAACCTTCGATACGACCGAATATATTTACCGGAGCTTCGCCTTGCTTGATTTTATCGATAGACGCATCTTCGGTTTTTAAAACGGCAATATCCTGGATATGTTCCAAGGAAAAAATCTTATTACGAATATCAGCGGCTTCCTCGAATCTTTTCTCCTTGGCCGCCGCTTTCATTTCTTTTTTATACGCTTTCAAGACCCCGTCTTTCTTGCCTTGAAAAAACAACATCAAGTTACGAATTATCTTGGCGTAATCTTTTTTGGAGATAGCGCCTATGCAGACGCCGGGGCAGAGTTTCAAATGATAGTAAAAGCAGGATTTCGGCGGGGCGGTGACCTTAGAGAATCGAAGGTTGAAGATTTTGGATGAATTACTCGATGGCGCTTTACACGTGGACCATGGAATAGCTTTACGGATTACGTCGAGGGCGGAGTGTAAGGCGCGCGGACTGGTGTAAGGGCCGAATACGGCTTTGTATTTTTTTGACGATTCTTCATCCAGCTCGTTGCCGCGGATAAAAAACGGCTTTGGAAAATCCTCTTTGGTTATGACGAGATATAAGAAACTTTTATTATCCTTGTCTTTGATGTTATAGGGCGGAAAATAATGCTTGATCAGATTAGCTTCCAAAATCAAGGCTTCTATTGCGGTCGGACGCGTCAAATAATCAATGCGCCGAATCTTAGAGACCATCTCCATAAGTCGCGCTTCGAGCGGCCGCTGGAAATAAGAAGAAACCCGCCGCTTAAGCGACGTTGCCTTGCCCACGTAAAGTACGCTCCCCTGTTCATCTTTCATGAGATAAACGCCCGGGGAATCAGGTAGTTGGTTATTCTTGATTTTGACGTTTTTGGGGAACATGAATTGGAGTAAAGATAACAATCATCTGCTCTACTTTCATTCCCGTGAAAACGGGAATGACGAATGTCGCTCTATTAAACTAAAAATCAAATATTCGACAATAAATTAACTCAGCTCACATTACAAGCTACACGTTATACGTTACATATTACACGCTACAAGCTCCTCCGTCATTGACTAGCTCGTCAAACCATGTTTTATTTGAATCTGCCCTTTAACATGGGGGTCGTGATGGAAGACCAGGCAAAAACACAACGTACAGAAATACTCAGCAAACTCGAACAACTTTTCGGCTTTTCCGCCAAGGAGGCTGTAGCGATCTTAAATCGCGATTTTTTTACAGGCATGGAAAAGCGAGCTATCGAGACATGGCTCTATAGAATCGCAATCCAGATGGATAGGGCTGATGGCCGCAAATTCATCGAAGTCTGCCTATTCTGCACTGAACATAGGGCAAGCAGGGTTGAGTGGCTGTTGACATTTTTCAAAGAAGGAGGCTTCACTGAAAACGAAGCCAGAAAAATCCTGATCCGTTGCGTTAAGCTCGCAAGCATTCCCAGGAACCAGCTCCTGAAAGTCCACAAAGCGCTTTGCCTGGTTTTGCCGGATGAAACGTGCCGTCGCTTGCTCATAAACGCGCATCCGCGCGTCTATCTATTGCCGTCAGCATCGCTTAAGCGAAAAAGATATCTCCGTTGGTCCGACAATCCGGATACTTTCTGGGATAACCTGCATTCAGATATAGATCCGGATGCACCGGAGTTGCAGGCACAGGATCCCGAGTATGCCGCCAGCGGGCGTGACTGGCAGAATGATTTGCGATTCGCTGTTCTCAAGCGGACTCGGGACTGGGATGAAGAAAAATGGCGGGGATTCGCCACTATCCATCCCTGGATCTTTGATCCTCTGGGAACCGCCCCGAAGGTGCTCGACGAATTGTCGCTATGGCTCGACTTGCCGGCCACGGTCCAACATTGGCCCGATCCATCCGAAATCTTCCTCGTCAGGATCTGCATCGAAATAAAACTTCATCCGATCCTACGTCTACGTCGCGAAATCCTGTACAGGCGCCTGTTCGCGATCCGTAGGTATCTGGAAATCGACTTCCGATCTAAACCAGAGGTCCTGCTCGAACCCTGGGAAACGCTCCCCGCGCATGAGCTGCGATATCGATTCCACGAAATGGAGGCGCGAGGCATTGATCCGCGTTACACTTCCTGGACCGACTTTCTGCTCGCGCCGAAAAGAAGCGAGTTCATCGAAAAAATCAGCTGTCTCCGAGTCTGATCGGGACGCCTGAACAGCTTACTTAAAGACCGTCTCTGCGACGGTCTTTATCATTTAAAATACTTCTTCAAAAACTCCCCGGTTACACTTTCTTTTTTGTAAGATAGTTCCTGCGGCGTGCCTTCTGCCACTACGCGACCACCCCTGTCTCCGCCCTCCGGACCCATATCGATTATCCAGTCCGCATTTTTTATGACGTCAAGGTTATGTTCTATAACCACGACCGTATTGCCCCGTGCCACAAGTTTCTGCAAAACTTCTAGCAATTTTCTGATGTCGTCAAAATGAAGTCCGGTCGTGGGTTCATCCAAAAGATAAAACGTCCGGCCGGTATCGCGGCGCGCGAGTTCGGATGCTAGCTTTACACGCTGCGCCTCGCCACCTGAAAGAGTCGTGGCCGCCTGGCCTAATTCGATGTAACCCAAACCAACTTCCATTAAAATCTTAGTTTTGTCATGAATATGCGGGATGTCCTTAAAAAACGCATCAGCTTCCTCCACGGTCATGCGTAAAACGTCGGAAATATTTTTATTCCTATATTTAATCTCCAATGTCTCGCGCTCAAAGCGTTTACCCTTGCAAACGTCGCACGGCACGTACACGGTCGGCAAAAAATGCATCTCGATGGCGATCTGGCCATGGCCCTCGCAATGTTCGCACCGACCTCCCGGAACATTGAACGAAAAGCGTCCGACTTTATATCCACGAATCCGGGCTTCGGCGGTCAAAGAAAAAATTTCGCGCACATAATCCCAAATCCCCGTGTAGGTCGCAGGATTGGAACGCGGCGTCCGACCGATTGCCGATTGGTCAACATCTACGATTTTATCTACCCAATCAATACCGTCGATCGACCCGTGCTTACCTGGTTTGGCTGTCGCTCCATGCAATTTAGCGGCCATAGCACGATACAAAATATCAATCATCAGAGTTGATTTTCCGGAACCGGAAACTCCGCTTATGCATACAAAACGCTTTAGCGGAATTTTAACCGTTATGTTTTTAAGATTGTTTTCCGCCGCTTTTTTAATGGTGATGAATTGTTTGGAATCGGGTCGTGCCGGATATTTCGGTATCTCGGTATCTCCGCGAAGATAAGAGCAGGTCAAACTATTTTTATCTTTTAAAATTTGCGGCACGGGCCCGGCAGCCACGATCTGCCCACCGTGTTTGCCTGCACCCGGGCCGATATCGACCAAATAATCCGCAGCCGCAATCGTATTTTCATCATGCTCGACTACGATTATGGTATTGCCCGCGTCGCGCAATTTTTCGAGCGTCTCGACCAACCTTGCATTATCGCGCTGATGCAAACCCACGGTCGGTTCGTCCAAGACATAAAGAGCACCAACCAAGCGAGAACCGATTTGCGAGGCCAGACGTATGCGCTGCGCCTCACCGCCGGAAAGCGACCCGGCCATGCGATTCAAAGTCAGATAATGAAGGCCTACATCCAATAAAAACTGCAACCGCGCCAAAATCTCCTTGGTAATCGGTTCGGCGATCAGCGATTCGTTTTCTGACAACGAAAGGTTGGCTAATGTTTCGTACGCCGCGTCAATGGTCATGGCCGTAATATCAACGATATTGAAGGACTGATTTTTTTTCCGTTTACCGTCCGTTCCCTCCAAAAAAACATTCAAACTCTCAATCCTAAGGCGCGCGCCATGGCATGCTTCGCAAATTTCTTCAGAAAAAATTTCTTTGATCCCCAAGCCATTGCACTCCGGACAAGCGCCGTATGGAGAATTGAAAGAAAAAAGCCTCGGCTCGATCTCAGGAAACGAAAAATCATGCGTCGGACACGAAAATCTTGAAGACATAAGATGTTCCGATCCGTCATCCAAAACAGCAATCACATTATCCTCTCCCCTGTCGAGCGCGATCTCTACGGCCTCAGAGATTCGCGAGCGCATATTCTTATTACCTTCGATGGGCCAAGCGATCGGTACGCGATCGACTACGATATCAATCGTGTGTCGCTGATAGCGTGCGAGAGCTCCCTCGTTGATGCCATTTTTTAACGAAAGCCACTGACCATCAAGTCTGACTTCCATAAATCCCGTTTGATAAAGATCCTGGAGAAGCTGGTGGTATTCCCCCTTGCGCCCGCGTACGACCGGCGCCAAAATCACGATCTCATCCGCACCGCTATTTTTTTTACGCTTTTTAATAGCCGCCGGCACCGAATGGATTTCCACGGTTTTTTGCATGATCGCGTCAACCATTTCTTCGACCGTCATTTTGCGGATCGGTTCGCCACCAATCGGACAATGAGGATGCCCGATGCGCGCATAAAGCACGCGCAAGTAGTCGTAAATTTCGGTGATAGTTGCCACGGTTGAACGTGGGTTAGCGCTGTGCGCCTTTTGGTCGATGGAAATCGCCGGCGATAAACCCTCAATTTCATCCACGTCTGGTTTGTCCATCTGCCCTAAAAATTGCCGCGCATACGCTGACAGGGATTCCACGTATCGTCGCTGACCTTCAGCAAATATGGTATCAAAAGCCAAACTCGACTTACCCGAGCCGGATACGCCTGTAAACACGATCATTTTATTGCGCGGCAACTCCAACGAAATATTTTTCAAGTTATGTTCCCGCGCACCTTTTATGGTGATTTTATCTTGCATAATTCAAAATTTGCCCCAAAAGAGCTTGATAGCCCCAGTGGAAGCAGACTTAGATTACATGAAAGTAATAAGAGTATCAATAATAGCCGGGATTAAAAATAGAAAACACCTTCCCTTCTAAATTCAAACCTGACACCGGATACCTCTAGGCTTTGCTGGTATTAATTTTCTTTAAAGTTGTGGTATATACCCATCCTGTTCCTTTACTGATTCCCCAAGGAGTTAAAATTTCATCGGCATACTTCTCTTGAAATCTGATCACGGCTTCATATGCCTCCTTGTCATACTCGGTATTGCTTATATCTAAACTTTCTCCTTCATATTGATTTAAAAATTTCTTGAGTTTTTTGACCGCTTCGGGGTTATTGTCCGGACTTCCGAATTTTATAAATTCTGTTAGATAAAGTTCGCAAGCGGGTTTTTTAGGACAAACTATTGCGTTTATTTTCATGATTGTTGTTTTGTAGACATGACCCGTCCCTTGAGTTAATCCCCAAGGCGTTAGTATTTCGTACTTGTATTTTTCTTGAAATCTGATCACTGCTTCAAAGCTAGCCTGGTTATATACGGTATTGTTTGCATCAAGATGTTCTCCTTCGTACTTATTAAGGAATTTTTTGAGTTTTTGAACAGTATCCGGCTCATTATCCAGACTTTTAAATTTTATATATTCTTCCAGATATGGCACGCAGGGCTTTGCTTCCTCTTCTCGCTTTACATCTTCAGCGACTTCTTCCACATCCAAAACACTGACATGTATTTTTTGCATGTGAAACAAAGAAGCGGCATAACTTTTATTGTCTACTCTTACCACTAATTCATAGATGTTACGCCTATCTTTATCTCGTGGGCTTTCATAGTCAGGAGGATTTTTAAAATTCAATTCTCCGGTTTCATGATCTATGATGAAGAGCGCTTTATCGTCTCCACTGTAAATGCTATATTCCAAAATTCCTATGGATGCTTTTGCTTCTATGGTTGTAACAAATGTTTCATTTTCATTTATTGAAATATCTGCTTCCAAGCCACCGCCATTTGAAATTATAGTGGGACGATAGAAATTAAGTATAGACCCGCCACCATCACCTCCGGCGCTATCTTCATTGTTTCTTTCAAAATAGGCCGTAACAGTAATGTCACCATTCACATTCGTATCGATTCTGGGATTGGTGGTCGAAGCATCGCTCCAATGGATAAAATGATACCCGTTATCGGGTACTGCAGTAACAGCAGATCCGTCCGCGCCATCATAAACTGTCTGCGGCGTGGTACCGATCAGTGTTCCGTTAGTTCCGGCGATATAAGTGAGGGTAAACGTATCAATGACAGTGAAAGATAAAGCAGTAGTAGTACCTCCGCCTGGGGCGGGATTGAAAACCGTAATATCGAATATCCCGGCTGAAGTCATATCCGAAGTTAAAATAACAGCGGTAAGTTCTGTGCCGTCGGGTACATGCCCCTCACTCAGGGTAGTAACACGGTCCGAACCGTTCAGCCGGACAATGGAGTTGGAGTTAAAACCGGTTCCACTGATAATCATAGTGAATTCACTATCACCGACAATCTTGGTGTCGGGCGAAATAGAGATGATGGTGGGGATAGGGTTATTGACATTGCTCAGGAGGACAGAAACATTGTTGCTGTTATAATCAGCTACGGCTAAATCATTATCCCCATCACTATCTAGATCGGCGGCAAAAACCGACCATGCACCGTCGCCTGCGCTGTAATTCACGGCTGCTACGAAAGTACCGTCGCCGTTGTTCAGGAGAATGGAGATACTGGCGCCGTAATAATTGGCCGTAACCAGGTCGCTATCGCCGTCGTTGTCAAAATCAGCGGCAAAAACGGAAGGAG
>JBDRFZ010000002.1:0-4056 GCA_043818395.1 Patescibacteria group bacterium | reverse complement strand
AAGTACCGTCACCGTTGTTCAAAAGCACTGAAACGTTGTCGCTGTAATAATTAGCCACAGCTAGGTCGTTGTCGCCGTCGCCGTCAAGGTCGGCGGCGAAGACGGTGGCGGGCCGATTTCCCACGGCATAATTCACGGCTGCTACGAAAGTACCGTCGCCGTTATTAACAAGAATTGAGACGCTATTGCTACTATAATTTGCCGTGGCCAGATCGTCGTCCCCGTCGCCATCAAGGTCGGCGGCAAAAACCAAGCGTGGATGGTTACCCACTCCATAATCAACAGCGGACAAAAAACCCGCATAACACAAACTAAAACCAACGAAAAAAATACTTACAATTGCAATGATAAACAGAAAGAGGCGATAACTTTTTTTCATATAACTTTATTAAGTTTTTTTATTAAAACTTAAGTCAAGTTATCAAACCGGCTAGTCCAGATCAGACAAAGCCAGTATTAATCAATAAATAGTTTGGATCTTTGTTTAAAAGTTTACCACAAGCTACTAAAAAAACCACCTAGGATGTATCTGATATTACACATTAAGAGCCGGGATCAAAAATACAACTCCCCCGTTTCACATCCCACCTCTGTCACCTCCCCTTCTAAAATCAGACCTGACACCGGATAATAACCTCCCCTCCCCCCGGGCTCCGCTTCGCTCCACCCGGGGTTTCCAACATGGCATTCACCCCCGGGCTCCGGCTTCTTGTCGCGGTTCGTTAGCTTTCTGCAGCCGCCTGCGCCCGGGGTTCTCTGTGAAGCAAAAGCACCCCGATTCAACGGGGTGCTTTTATCAGGTCGATTGCCAGCAGACGTGACCCTGCCAGGATCAATAGGAATAATCCTTTGATTTGGCGGAGCCACGTCGCTCGCGAGCGACATGGCGGAGAGGGCGAGATTCGAACTCGCGGTACCTTGCGGTACGCTTGCTTTCCAAGCAAGTGCACTAGGCCACTATGCGACCTCTCCAGAAATATTTAGTAACTTTTTGAACGCTCCTCCTCCTTTGTAACTTTTAATAACTCTTTCTCTTTTCCAAGCTGACGATCTATCAGGTAATTCCTCTGTATAAACCATTCTCCGCGGATCTTTACCTCTGGTTGATTTATTAGCGCCGCTATTATGATGACGCAATCTTTGAACCAAATCCGCGGTCATGCCTATATAATACCTATTCGTCGTCTCACTTTGTATCACATATACATAATACATAAAATAATTATCAAGCTTGCTTTTCCCGCCTTCAATTATTTAACAACGGCGGGACCCCGCTAAAAGCGGTGGCCAAGCAAGTGCACTAGGCCACTATGCGACCTCTCCTTGGGATTTTCAAGACCGTGCTAGCTTAGCCGAAAATATACAGGTTATCAAGATTTGATATAAAAATTTGATATAAAAAAAGGTCCTTCGCTGTACTCAGGACGACGCGATTCCGTCATCCTGAGCTTGTCGAAGGACCTTTTTATATTAATTCTTTTATTTCAGTATCGCGTCAATTTCTGTCTTAAAGGCTTCAATCGGGACAGCACCGGAAATCAATGTGCCATTTATGAACGTCGCTGGCGTTCCTTCGACGCCGGCCTGCGAGGCTTCATCCATATCTCTATTGATTTTATCAACATACTTGCCGGAATCCACGCAGGCTTTGAATTTTGTTTCATCGAGTCCGATGTCTTTACCAAAACTTACAATATTATCCGCGACAAAAGTACCTGCTGCCATAGCTTCAAACACTTTGTCATGATACTTGAAAAAAGCATCATTACCACCTAACTCATTAGCGCATTCCGATCCTTCTGCAAGCTTTTCAGCGTTCTCGTGAAAGGAAAGCGGGTACTGTCGATACACTAAGCGAACATCATTTGGATAATCCTTCAAGATCTGTTGGAGAGTCGTGTAATGCCTGTTGCAGTATGGGCACTGAAAATCAGAGTATTCAATAAGTGTAACTTTAGCGTTCTTTGCACCGGTGATATGATCGGTCTTCTCATCGACCGGCTTGACCGGTCCGGCCGGGATAGCCTGCTGGTCAGCTACCTGACTCGGAACTGTAGGATCAGTATTCGTAGTATCATCTACGACCTGGGCCGAGGCTTTGGCGCCTAAATTAACGCCATTACCAGACGTGATTGACCATACGATGAAAACTAAAATCAGCGTGGTGCAAATCGCGATACCTGCAAAAAAACCAAGAAAAAACATTGTTTTCGGTGGACCGATAAAAGGCCCGACCGAATCGTTTTCCCTTTTCTCTTCTTGAATCATGCTCATAAAGTTAAGTTTTTAAAATTTTAATTCTTATTAAATTTTAAGATTTGATTATATTACCCTCATAATTCCACCATGTCGAATAAACAGTCAAGACCCGAGTATAGCTTTGATCTGTGCCTGCCAGACTTCCTTTGGTAACGCCCCCTCAAACCGCTTATTATTGATAAAAAACGTAGGCGTTGCCCTTACACGGTTTGCGGTTCCCTCCAGGGTATCGTTATTAATTTTCCATTCGTAGCGCTTCGTAGTCAGACAGGCCATAAAAGCGCCGTCATCCAATGATTGATCTTGTGCATACTGTTCAAATAAAACCGTGGGCGTTTCGGAAACCGCCCATTCGTCCTGTCGAGCAAATAACAAATCGTGGTATTCCCAAAATTTTCCCTGTTCCTCGGCACAACGCGCCGCCAAAGCCGCGATGAACGAATTTTTATGCATTTCCAATGGAAAATCATTCCACACGAAACCTACTTTGTCGCCGTATATTTGTTTTACGAAATCCGTGCCTTCTTCGGCCAAACGGCAAGCCGGGCATTCAAAGTCGCTGAACACCCTGATTACAGCTTTCGAATCAGTCGAACCGAACGACGGATCTCCATCGTCCTTGAACGATAAATTAGTCTCTTCGTTCGGGGACAATGAAATCGCCCAGATAATCGCGCCAACAACCAATAAAAGCAAAACAGCGGCGCTGATAATGAAATATTTTTTTACATTATCCTGATTGGTCATAATTTATTTTGAATCTAAAAATCTGATCATACTCAAAGCAGCTTTACTACCCTCCCCCACCGCTATCGCAATCTGCTTACCCGGAATATCCGTCACATCTCCGGCGGCAAAAATCCCCTGAAAAGATGCTGCGCCTTGTTTATCGACAACCACCTGCCCCCATTTGTCTTTTTCTACGAAATCAATAAAACCCGAAACCGGAACAACGCCTATCTCTACGAACACACCTTGCGTTTCTTCGTTCCGTTCTTTTCCGTTAACGTCCGCCAGACCGATAGCATTAACAAATTTTTCACCCATAATACCCGTGGTTTTTGTCTCGTACAAAATCTTGATGCGATCACTCCCCAAAATTTTGCTCTTCACCATGGCATCACCCATCAGTTCTTTATTGATCGTAACCAAGGTTATTTGTTTTGCGTACTTTTCTAAAAACAAAGCCGCATACATCGCACTGTTCCCACCTCCTACGACATACACATTTTTATCTTTAAAAAGAGGCGCATCGCAGGTAGCACAGTAAGTAAGACCCTTGCCATAAAATTCCTGCTCTCCTGGTACTTTAAGCTTACGATGAATAGTACCAGTCGCGATAAGAACAGCCTTGGATTCATATGATCCCGTAGCTGTAGCAATTTTAAAGCCAGCTTCGCTTTTTTCTATTTTTTCGACAGGCTCGTTTTCACGTAATTCAAATTGCCCTTGATAGTCCTTAAGATGTTCCTGAAATTTTTTTACGAGTTCTGTACCGTCTAATAAATGGAAGCCCAGATAATTTTCCACGTCCCAACTCAACAAAGTCTGCCCTCCGATATTTGTGGTCAAAACCAAAAATTTTATCTTTTGCCTGGCCAGGTATATAGCCGCCGCCAGACCAGCTGGCCCGGCACCGATAATTATTGCATCATACATATAATACATCGTGGGTTATCCACGAAAATGTGCTAAAATTAGTGTGTAGATCAAGCAATTGCTTGGCACTAATTTTCGCACATTTCTATGGACAAACAAAGGTACCATCGTCGAGTAAAGAAACTTCCGGTTCAAGTT
>JBDRFZ010000001.1:0-88114 GCA_043818395.1 Patescibacteria group bacterium | reverse complement strand
AATATCCTTTTTTGACATAGCGAAAAGTTGGGTTGTCATACCAGACCGTTGTACAGGAATCCGGAGTTCCCGACAGCCGGCCAGAATGTGACATTCTAACTTCCCGCAAAAGGGACATTACAACTTCCGTGGGACATTTTTTCACCTACACAAAGCTCACCGCTTATCGTTCACTGCTCACTGTTCACCGTTAATTTTTCATTGCCAATTTTTTGCATTCCCTTTATCGTAATCTGACTATGGAAACCAAAGACATTTTGCTTAAATTGTGTCATGACGAAAAGAATGAATTGAAGCCAAAAAATGAATGCCGCGCGGCTATGATTAATCATTTAATTCTGGAAGATGGCATGGATATTGATGCGGCCGAAGACCTGGCTGACGACACTTTAAATAAAAGCGGATATTGGCCGATACCAACCTTCGAATGGGATGAGGATGAAAATAAAAATTAAGATATCCACTACTTTGCTCTTGACGTCACCTGCGAATCATGAGAAGAACTAGACATGAGTTGCACACTGTTTCTTAAGAACGAAGCCCGTGGTTTAAACGGTGAAGGTGTTGCATCTTCGCAAATTTGTCCCGACTAAGTGCGGGAATTTTTTGTAGCTGAAGTTTTTCGCCGGTCAACATACGTCTCACGCTTGCTGATGTCTGTGGTCCGACGATAAAAGTAAAAAGCAGTCTACGGTCGGACAAATTCTGTATCGCCGTTGCCATGCTTGGCGGCGATGCAGTCGCAAGGAGGAAATCCCCCGATAAAATATTCGGGGGATTTTCATATAATTTTTATTAAAAAGAAAATCCCCGGTCGGAAATCATTGCTTTCGCTTTGATTTACCGACCGGGGATCGAGAATGGCCTCAAGCAGATTGCTCTGCGCAGCCTAGAACCTCCGGATCAACCCTGGCAGGATGTCCTGCCAGTTATGATCGAAATTCCTGGTAATCGGAACTTGATACCTGGTTTTCAGGTACCCAATCGCCGGCGCCGGCGCTTCTGGGCCGAGGTTCAAGTAGACATCGAACTCCACTTGTACCGACTGGCCGATGCCCTGCGGGTACGTGAAGACGAAGTAAGAGTCGGACCGTGGCGGCACCACCATGGTCTGAACCGGTTGTCGGCCATTGTGCCGAAGCACCATGGCCGGGATCACGCCGTCACCCATGCAGGTGAGGGCCGCGACCGGCCCCCGCACTTCCACTACGTAATCCGTTGGGTTGTCGACGAGCAGGGTCATCGACTTCTGGACGTCACAACCGATCTGCGGCCTAGGAATCACCACCGTACTCATAACTGGCGGTAGTGGAACATAGGCCGGACGAACCGGAGGTGGTGGTGGCGGAGATACTGCGGGACTGGGTGCGGGTGGAGGTGCAGACGGCTCCTCCGACGAAGAAGACGATGCCGGTGGTCTCGGATCTTTACGAACCTCAATCTCGACGTGGTCTCTTCGCTGCTCGATCCCCTGACCCACGGCGAGCAGTTGCGTGTACTGCTCGAGGCAGGCAGTGTATTCAGCATTCGTGATGCCGCGCTCACGTCGACACTCTCCTCCTTTCCAGGCTTTCGCCGGATCAATAGGCTGTGTTGCAGAATGCTCCGCCACGCAGCCAGTTAGAAATAGAAAAAAAACTGATACCACCAGAAGGCTTTTCATTTTCCTTCTTCCTTTCTTTGTTTACTGGCTGCAAGACTGACCCTGCTTTTCGCGAAGTTTGCAGATCTGATCCTGTTGCTCCTTAAGTGCCTTCACGATCAAACCGTAGTCATCACCTTGGGCCGGAGCACCGGTGCCCGGACCAGAAGTCGTTACGGGAACGTTCACGACCACGGACTGTCCCGTGGCCCGCTCCATTGCTCGCGTGGCCGGAGTTGAACCATCCATCATGAGGATGATGGGACTTGGGTCGTAGCCGATCCCCATCCCGGAGTTCATCCCCGGCCCCACACCGTAGCCGTACGTACCGCCGTAGCTGCCACCGACCGGACCGGTCGAGGTGACTCTGCGGCAATATGCCTCGGCGCTCGGATCCCGATGCGCATTGCTCTGCGCAAGGCAGTCGCGGTACGCGCGCGTCGAGTCGATCGTCTCCGACCGATCCCGAGAGTACTCCCCTTCGTTCACGGTTACGGTCCGTTCCCCATTCGGGGTTCGAACGGTCAAAGAATCGGATCTGGTTCCACACGCCGCCAACAGGACGGCGCAGATGATGGCGAAAAATGCCTGTTTCATCGCTTTTCCTTTCGCCCTGCTGGGCGACTTGTAGTTATCAAAGGTCATCTCGAGCCACATAAGCGTGGCTAGAGAACAAACAAATATAGCATAAATAAGCCATTTTGTCAAGGTTATTATGATCAAAAAATTGGCTTTATAAAGGCAAAATCCTCTGACAATTTCCGATCAGAGGACTTTTGAAGAAGTTTTTTTGGGTCACCGAGCCAT
Organism: Patescibacteria group bacterium; assembly: GCA_043818395.1. Lineage (GTDB taxonomy): Bacteria > Patescibacteriota > Patescibacteriia > 2-12-FULL-60-25 > 2-12-FULL-60-25 > JBDRFZ01. The sequence continues at coordinate 85,665 of JBDRFZ010000001.1, read as the reverse complement.
GCAACCAGGCCAGTTGCAATAGTTTTGGCCATAGCCGCCGTAACCATATCCGTATGGATACGGCGTTTGCGAGTAGTCCGGCGGACGAGCCGCTTCCATACGCTCGTCACAGATCTCCTCGGCATTGAAATAGCCGCGGTATTCACCCAGACATCGCTCGTAATCCGAGGCGTACTTGGTCGTGATGTTGGACCTCGAATGAAACGGCCCGACATCAGCCTCGACCGCGGTCGTATGCGTGTCCGAGGCTGTCTTGGACTCAAAGTTGTGAATCCCGCACCCGGCAAGGCACGAGATAATGAAGAAGAACAAAAAATTTCGCGATCCCATGCTTCACCTCCTAATGGCTCTAGAGATCATATTTTTATAGCGTTTTTTGGTGTTTATGTCAAATGTACCGGGACGCGCCCGTTAGGCGCATAATCGTAGTAGGGGCACGGCGCGCCGTGCCCCTACGATTATTTCCGATCTATTTGCCATTGTTTTGGATTATCCAAAATATATCGACGAATTCGAAATAATTCCGAATCATTACGAATAATGTGTTCGTAATAATTATGTTGCCAAATCTTGCCATATAACGGATCTTTGATATTAATACGTCCGGTTACCGCAGATTTAAAAGCACGGATCACCGTTGGTATAGAACCCGCGATCGGTTGTCCGAATCGTTCAATCGTAGGGGCACGGCGCGCCGTGCCCCTACGATAAAAATTCGTTATCCAAATCACCGCATGAAAATGATCCGGCATAACAACAAATTCATCCAAATTGATATATGGTCTAATAACCGCCGTTTTCTTCCATTCATCAACGATAATTTTTCCAATTTCATTCAAAACAACTTCATTATTTACGATTTCCCCAAATAAACTCTCTTTTTCATGCGTACAAATCGTTACAAAATACGCTCCCGGTGTAGTGTAATCAAATTTAGGTAGACGCCTGGATTGTCGATGTTTTAAATCCTTCATATTCCACCGCTGCCATGGATTGAAATATTTGTAAATAAACAAACGCCCCTCCGACAAAGTCGTCGGAAGGGCGTAGCCGGTTTTTAAACCGGAAATAAGAAAGAACAGAGAAACTGTAGGGGCACAGTGCGCTGTGCCCCTACGGACCGGCACACGAAGCCGGATAGCGGCGACAGAGCTCGGCCAAGGCCGGGTTCACACCGCATGACGTACCCACGCAACCCGAAGGCTGAGCAGGCTGGCCGCGGTTGGCGTACGTGGTGCGAGGCGACGTGGCGGTGACCGCGGGTTTGCTCGGAGGATCCGGTAGGCGAACCTCCACCCGCCGTTCTTCGCTCGTGAGATTGCTGCCGTCGTGCGAGGCGCCGAGAGCAACCACTCGATAAAAGTACGTTTTGCCGCGCTCGGGAGTCGTGTCCTCCCATTGCTTGGCATCGCGGTCGAATGTGAACGGTGCACCCGAACTGTCGGTCAAAGGCTTGAAACCAGTGTCATGCAACTCGCGTCGCATGATCTGGTAGCCCTTGTTGCCCGGGTATTCCGGCCACTTGATGGCCACACCGTCCTTGGTCGCCGTGCACGTAGGAGTGAACTCCATGAGCACGCCGTTCGTAGCCGCTTTGGCGATGTTGGTCGCATCGTCGGATACGAAAGACCAGATGAGATCACCAAAGCTACCCAGGCAGACGATAGCCGCTACGCCTGCCAGGATTCGCATGAACCTGCTGCCAAGAGCGGCCCATGAATACGCAGCTGCTCCGGCCGCCACGGCCAAGAAGAGCAGGAAGATTCGTTCCGGTTTCGCACTGTCGACGAGCCAGATCTCGAACTGACCGTAACCGGTGTTCATCTTCGCCTGCAAAGCCGGAATAGCCGTCAAGGCTAGAGCTGGCAGGAGAAGCAGATAGGACAAGAACTCGAAGGCTAGAGCCGACCTTTGCCGACGCGACTTCGTGTCGATATCGACCGACTCCAGCTTGCCCCAATTCAAGCTGCTCACCATACCAGCGAGAATCAGAGCGAAGAGAACGACGAAGTACGGCATGAGCAAGCCCATGGCCAGCACGGGCAAGAGCAAAGAATTGATCTTTAACTTGGCACGTCGAATAGCTGGGACGAACCGCTCCTGGTCAGCGATGTTCACGCCCCCTGCTCCGAACACGTCCTTCAGACCTTGCGTACCCACCGTAAGCAGTTTCACGACCAGATTCAAAAGCAGATTGGAAGTGCCCTCGGCCATATCCACCCCAAGCGTCGCGAGGCGTGCTGCGATCTGAATGATCAGAAACAACACTTCCCGCGCCATGAGGATGAAGACGATACCGAGCAGCGCAGTTTGGCGATTCCAGGTCGCGTGCGCCAAGAGAAACAATGCCGCTCCCTCGCCAAGGAGCGCTACGAAGATGGACTGTGCCAGTGCAAAGACGGAAAAGTCCACAGGTTGCCGGCTCATATCCCGCAAAATGAGATAGATACCGGCTACCATGGTGCCGACCAAGACGAACGTGAACCAGTTCAGAATTCCACGGCCCAAAACAATCCAGGCCGCCACGAACCCAAAGACAAGCGTAGCGAGGACTACGTAACCCATCCGGCGAAGCACCGGCTGGACATACTCCTCGTAAGCGTCGATCATCGCCTGCAACAGACCCGCGCCACGAAGGCGAGCCTGATCCAGGGCACTAGCGAACCTCGCCCCAATGGGCGTGCCCTGCGCCAGGCCGGTCAAGGCCAGAAACGCAAAGACACACAGAATACCAATGATTACGAACTGCATTTCTGACTCCTTTACCAGGTCCTATTTCGGCGCCTGGCTTTGATATTGTCTGATTCTGTTTGCGCTTGATCTCGACGCTCATCGAGCCGAGCTTTCTCTTCCGAGGTTATCGGGTCGTTGATACTTTTGGCCGCCCCGACCACGGCGTCGGTCAACTTGCCAAGCAGCGATTTGATCCCACCGGCCGCGGTAGCGGTGGTGGAAGCTTTGGCCGCCCCGAGCGTCAACTCGAGATGCGGAAGCCAGGCAATGGGATCAAGCGCGATGAGTGCATGAACCACATTCATGAGCGCCTGACGCTGTTTGCGCACGCCGCCGTACGCCGCGAATCTGACTTTCACTTCTTCGCCCTGCTGAATTAGCAAAGCGTATTTCTGTTGAAAGACGATCTGCTTATCAGAGGACAAGGATGCGATAGCGTCCTGGAACGTGATCTCACGCTCCAGATCCGGTACGCGGCTGGTTGTGGAAACGAATGCCGCGTCCATGTCGCGACCGGTCAAACGACCGTTCTGATGAGCACGAGTGATCCCATGGATCACGCTATCCAGACCTTCGTCCATAAGCGCCACTACCTCAGGCGGCACGCCCTGCCGCACCAGCGCGGTCTTGAGAAACTGCGGCACCTGCAGCCATGCGGCCGCGCCGGCAACCAAAACGTTGGCGCCGGCCGGACCCACAGCTTCCTCGACCGCAGCGCGAATGCGATGAGCCACGTCGCCGTCGATCCTGCTTCCAATCCTATCGCCAGCAATCTGAACCAGATTACTGGCAAACCTAAGGCCGATATCATTGCTAGTCGCGAGATCCACATCTCGCGACTGACCCTGCTGTCCTGTTGGTACGCGTCTGCGCGTCATTTTCAAACTCCCCCCGTCATTACGACGGGTATAAATTGTCGATGTTCACGCCCCCCGATTTAGTTACGACACCATGCCGCAACTCGTTCGAAGAACGTACAAATATAGCAAAAAATGGGCATTTTGTCAAGGAATGCGGGTTTAATCACGACCTGGCTCGAATTAAGCTCCAAAAGATCCTTCGACTCCGCTATGCGGAGTTTACCCTGAGCAAAGCCGAAGGGCTCAGGACGACAAAAACTCAAAACCCCCTGCAATACAATTTCCGATGTTCTGTATTCAGTGCTTCGTGCTTAGCGCCTATTTGACTCTCCCTCTTATCTTGGCTAAACCCAGCAAAAATTTAAAAGCGTTCTTCCAGAGTCTGACCGCACTTTTCCGATGTGGATCACGAAACTCTACCCAGGCTACGGGAATTTCCTCTATACGAAAATTACGTTTTACAGCCAAGGCCAACAACTCGCTATCCAAAAGCCAAGTGTCTTCCTCGCAAAAAGGTAATAATTCTCTTGCGGCTTTTGTGGAAATAGCCTTAAACCCGCACTGCGCATCTTTGACCGGCAGGTGCAGAATCAATTTTTGTAAAAAATTAAAAACACGCGAGGCCGCTTCGCGAATAATTTTACGTTCAACCTTTGATCCCGTTACAAACCGCGAACCGCAAACCAGGTCTGCCTGGTTTTTTATAATCGGATCGAACAAATCCGGCAGAGCCTGAATATCGGAAGCTAAATCCGCATCCATAAATGCCAGGACATCGAAATCCGCTAGATGTTTTTCCCAGGATCGTCGGATTGCCATGCCTTTGCCTTTTTCGTGTAGCTCAAAAAGAATGCATCGCGGAGACATGCCGCATCGTAGGGGCACCGCGCGCGGTGCCCCTACGATATTTTGCGTATATGTTTCATTTTGCGCGTCGACGGAAATATATCGCGATTCTACAAACTGACCGACTATTTCTCTAGTTCTATCCGTACTGCCATTATCCGCGACCTCGATCGTGACTTGCAGGTGCGGCAATAAAACCGGAATTCGCGTTTTTAACGTCTCTAAAGTTTTTCCAATTACTATCTCCTCATTCCAGGTGGGAATAGTTATCAAAACACGTGGCTTGTTGTCGATTTCATTCTTGGACCATAAACGCGGCGCTATCCTTTGCATCGGCAAGCGGAATATAACGCGCATCAGATCTGATAAGCTGGAGAAACTTGTCATGATTTTTCTTTGATATGAAAACGAATCTGCTTTTTAGATCATCGTGGATCAAACTCCATACTTCTTCAGCCGTAGACGTGGTCATGGGCCAGGTAAGATCTCGCACGCGATCGGATAAAGTGGACGAAGCCGCATACAAAAATGTCGGATCCAGACCTGAAACGTAACGCAAACGGTCGTCTTGGGCAAATAGCATAGGAAATTCATCCCAATTTGAATGAAAAACGCGGTCGCCCGGAAGAGCCCGCGCTGATATAGCAGACATGGTTTCTGCGTATACGTCATCAGGATAAGTGACCGGATGAAATACTGTCCAAGTTTCAGTAATCTGACGACCGAGTAGAATTACACCGAATGCAATGCAGGCAAAAATCGCTAATTTCTTTTTTGTCATTCCCGTGAAAACGGGAATCCATCCTTTTCTACTCTGGATTCCCATTTCCATGGGAATGACGATAGCGTAAAAAGCGCGAATATCTACGAGCGACCAAACGGCGGCGCACCATACGGCCAAAACGGGCGCGAGATATTCTACGTTGCGTTTGCTTTTTAACGTAAGTGCAAAAATCGCAGCCAATACGAAACCGAACGAAGCAACCAGCCGCATGTTTTTTTCATCAATCGCTTTCTTCGACGCAAGCAGTAAACCCGTTAGACCTAAAATACAAGCAATAATCCATGGAGCGAATGAAGCGATTATCCCCGTAACCGAAGCCGGAAGCCATTCGCTGCCAATTAGCAGATTATGAGGAGTTTTAAGTCCGATTGAAACGATTTGAGTAAAACCCAACAAGAACGTATTTGGAAAATTCGGATGTATAATCCAGGCCATTAAAGCGCCGACGATCGCCGCCAAAAATTCCACCCAAAAAATACTTTTTAAACATTCGCGCCAAGGTAAATTTTTCGATATCTTGTCGAACAGAAAATTACCTAAAGACAAAAGGACGATGGAGCCCGCTAAAAAAACCCACCCGCCGTGGGACAGCGCGAAACAAAAACCAATCAAAGCCACCAACCATGGTTTTCTTTTCCAGGTTGCGGTCAAGCCAAAAAAATACCAAATGAGTGCGAGCGGCGATGCCTTACCGAGCAAGATTCTCACGAGTAAGGGCTGAGTCAAAAGCAGTAATGATGTCCAAAATAATGCATATTGGATCTTAAGCCAACGCAAACATAAAAAGAAAATCGTAATAAAACCGGCGGCCAATAAAACACTAATCAATCTAAGACCGAAAAATTTTCCAAAAACTCCAACGAACGGCGCGGCTATGAGATGAAATCCCAAATGCAGATCAGCGAAATTACGGCCGAACTGCGTCAGATCGAGCCAGGGGAAAGCTTGAAGCGGTCCCCCGTGCCAAATCAATTCAGAAATTTTAGCGTGATAAAAAACATCAGGGTCTGCGAAGCCGTTCCAAGGGATCAGGATGGAAAACCAGAGCAGGGAAATTGCAAAAATCAACAAGGCTCTAATATTAATTTTCATGTAATTGATGGTAACACATGGAATTTTAAAGAGCGCATGAAAAGATCCCTCGACAAGCTCGGGACGACAGAAAACGAATTTAAGACGACAGAGGACCGTCGTCCTCTGCGTAGCGGAGCGGAAAGTCTCTGTCGTCCTCTGCGGAGCGTAGCGGAGTCGAAGGATCTTTTGGTATTTTATGGAACGTAAAAGATCCTTCGGCTTTTGGTATATGCCTCAGGACGACAAAAGCACGGAGCAGTGAGCACGGAATGGTGAACGATGAGTGGTGAACAGTCCTGAGTGGAGAAACCCCGTCGTCCTCTGCGGAGCGTAGCGGAAAGTCTCTGTCGTCCTGAGCAAAGCGGAGCGGAGTCGAAGGATCTTTTGACATTAGAAGGAAAAGATCCCTCGACAAGCTCGGGACGACAGATGAGTAACTTAGGACGACAAATGACTGTCGTCCTGAGCAAAGCGGAGCGGAGCGGAATCAAAGGATCTTTTGGCGATAGCACAATCCCGCCCTTTGAGGAGCGGGATTGTGGTTCGTTGCGCAACGAACTTTTATTGCGAGACGTTGACTAACGATCCGAGGATGAAGTTGGAGATAGCAAAAGCGGCTACTACGATAATCAAACCGATAACGGCTTGTGTTATCATGTCGCGTGCTTTCTTTACTTTGGCATCTTCTCCCTGAGCCGTCATCCATAAAAATCCAGCGTAGAGCAACAGGACCATGAATATTATTCCCAGGAATCCCAGGAAAACATTGATGATGCCTCCCACGATCTCTGGGAGTCCTTTATTCGCTTCAATTCCAGCCGCTCCACCTGTTTGCGCTGCAAGATTTTTTGCCGTGTCAAACGGATTGGATGTTGCCAAGACCTGAGCTGGCAGAGCAACCAAAGCCGTCCCCGCTGTTACAGCCCATACTTTCAGAGAATGCTTCATAAACAAATTGAATTATTTTTGTGATTTACACTTTTATTTACTAACCGCGAATTATTTCGACGGGGGTGTTGCGGTCGTACCAGAATTACTGCCCATGACCGAGGCTAATTGAGTAAGTATCCAGTCGGACAAGGCATAAGCAATTACCACGATAACCAAACCAATGATCGCATTTTTAATGGTCTCTTTGGCATCTTTTACTTTTTTGTCTTCTCCTTGAGCGGTCATCCAAAGAACGCCGCCGTAGATCAACATCCCAAGCAAGACGATGCCCAGCAAGCTTAAAGCGGCTCCGATTATTCCACCGATAATCGTTGGCAGGCTAACATTTGTACTGTATTTAGCACCTTCGGCAGCCGTACTCAAGCCGCCTTTAATAGCTGTTACTTGAGCATAAGCCGACAAAGGCGCGAGCACCAAGCCTACCGCGGTAATTGTTGTGATGATTTTTTTAGAAAGCTCCATAAAGAGGTCGCTTATTCTTCTTGTGTTGCGGTGACTAAGCGTGAAATCACGAAGCTGGTAATTGCCCAGGCTGATAAAATAATTGCCAAACCAATAATGCCCGAGACGATCAATTTGCGAGCTTCGGCTGTCTTGTCTTCGTTACCTCCGGCGATCATATATTTGAATCCGCCCAAGAGAACGATGACGACGGCGATAATGCCCAAAAATCCCAAAGCTACGTTGATGATTCTGGCGGCCGTCTGCCTAATGTCGCCTGAACCTAATTTTATTGAAGAGCTGATAGCGCCGACCCCGAGGTCATTTGTATTTAGCGCGTCCGTAGCCATTGTCAAAGCCGGAAAAGCCAGCGTTCCCGCGATCGCGAGCGATGCTGCCAAACCAGCAATTTTTTTCTGTGTTTGCGTCATTTCATTTGTCACCTCCTTTCATTTTTAAGATTCACGTTCTTGTATTCGTGATGATACAAAGCATAGCAAATATGCAACATGGAGTCGAGGAAAAAAGCGGGTAGAAAAAAACTGGTGGACTGAAGGCGACAGCTGGCAAAAAATCCTCCCCGTCGTCCTGAAAGAAGCGAATGCGGATCCCGATCTCAATTATTGTCCTGAACTAAGTTCGACGGAGTGAAGGCTCTTTTGGCATAAAAAAGAAAAAGATCCTTCGGCTTTTGGCAGATGCCTCAGGACGACAAAAACACGGAGCACGTAAGAGCACGGCGCGCCGTGCCTAATGCGAAACACGAAGCTTATAGTATACGATATTGCTGTCGTCCTAAGTGGAGCGTAGCGGAATCGAAGGATCTTTTAGTACAGGATAACAAACAACAAGCATTAACCCCCTATCCAGGATTAAAGATTGTTAAAATATTGGAGACGATGGCGTATGCGCCTACGATAATTAAAATACCGATGGCCGTATTAACCAAAGTCTGACGTGCTTTTTTTACTTTGCTTTCGTCGCCACCAGCCGTCATCCATAAAAAACCACCATAGATAAACATAATCAAAAATACAGCACCGACAACAGGTAGAACCGTACTAATTATACCGGCCACAATGGCAGGAATAGTTTTTCCACCCATGGGATCGATGTAAGTGTGTTTATTGAAGGAAATTAAACCTGCACCACTCCCCACGGGCTCATTGACTGTTTCTCCTTTTCTGGCTGTGCCGGAAAAACAAACACAGCAAGTCATCTCTGCCCCACATTCCTCATCCGCTCTCATGGGGGCGCAATTTTGATCTTGATCGCAATTCTCCAATTTTTTACAAGCCGCTGAGGTTATCGAACTAGTTGATTTATTTGTTTTAATTAATTCCTCTTGTTCAGCTTTCATTTTAGGGCAAGCACCTCCTTCAGTGAAAGCGGCTTTAGCTATGGCTGGTAAAAAAAATACACAAAACATTAAAGATGTACCAACTAATATTTTTTTAAAATCCTTTAAATAAATCATATATAAAACTTTTCCACTTAAAACGATCTATTAAGTTCCGGTCAGGGCGCTGATGAAAAAATTGACCGCGGCGTAAGCCAAAACAATGGCCACTAACCCAATGGTAGCATATTTGAGCACATCCCGAGCTTTGGTCACCCTGCTTTCTTCGCCGCCGGCCGTCATATACGTAATGCCTCCGTAGATAAAAATAAGTAAAGAAACAGCTCCAATGACACCTAAAAAAGCTTTTACCACGCGACCCATAACATCAAATATTTTCACACCCTGACCCAAAGGATTAGGATACTCACTCGCTCCAAGTGACGCCGCGGGTGATTGATCGGCTTTAGCTAAGGGATCTTGAGGATCCGTATGAAGAGCACAGCATTCTTCCCCCTGATTAGGGCAAGTACCGTTCGTAACGATTTCTGCTTTTCCGGGATTCGTCTTCATCCATTCAGCGCATCCACCTTTTATACAGCCTGACGTAATCGAATAACCAACGTTTTCAAATTTTTTCGTTACCGCACTGGCACATGTTTCAGCAGCTAAAGCCTGTCCGACTCCGAATATTGATAAACACAACGAAAAACATGCCGCAACAATTAATACTGACCAGGTTTTTCTTACTCTCATAGCTAAAAAGCCTGCCCGGTAACAGATGTCAGGAAAAATACCACGATAGCGTAGGCAAAAATTATCAATGCTAAGCCGATAACCGCATATTTCATTGTATCCCTAGCTTTAGTAACTCTACCTGCGTCACCGCCAGCGGTCATATAGGTTACTCCGGCATAAATAAAAATCAGAAGTGCTAATGCGCCAACAAAACCCAAAAAAGTCTTGACCACGCGACCCATGATACCAAAAATACCAACACCGTTACCTAAAGGATTTTCTAATTTTATGGTCGGGATAGCGACCGCACCACTGCTAGTACCAGCACTAGCAGATTTTTTTAAAACTACACAACAGGCTTTAGGTGAAGCGCAGTCGCTTTTACCCAAATTCGCACCTATGCCTCCTTTTGCATTACATGCATCCAAAGTTTCCGTGCATTCAACACTTGATAATTCATCTTTATATTTACATTTCGCTTCTATTTCACAGGTACTTATTACATACGAACATGCATCATCCGGATCCTGACAATAACAACACTGGGTATTCGCACCGCAAGCATCCGCTGTTGGAGAAATTCCATAAGAATGGAAACCACAAAAATCTTTACAGCCATGAGTGTCATCAGCCGGCAAACAGGTGGAGTTGACGATCTTCCAAGTGGTCATATGACTCTGCTCCGCATCAAGAATGTTCTGCGGGCAAGCTGCGGCTAATACGGATGTAGAACACGCTAAAAACGTCGTAATTAAGACAACATAAAAAGCAATGCTCTTAGCAACTTTTTTGCTTATTAGAGTATTGATGGATATATTTCCTGTTTTCATTTTTATATCTTACCCATTAATGAACCTGCTACATAAGTTACGATAGTCCAAGCCATAAGAACGATGGCCATGCCGATTGCGCCGCCGACCATAGCTTTTTTGCCTTTATCGACACGCGATTTATCTCCTAACGAAAAAAGATACATGGCACCACCGTAGATAAACACCACAAAAAACAAAGCACCGGAAATTTCGGTGAGCAGATTAGCAAACGCCGCGCCTGTTTGAACAATATCATCCACCGTGCAATTCCCCGTCTTTATACATGACGGTAAAACTAAATGTTGGGCAGAGGCAGGAAGCGCGAACAACGAACCTGAGATCAATAACGAACAAAAAATATAAATCTTTTTGAAACTTGTTCTTTTCCCAAGCTCAATTCCGTCACGCCCTTGAAAACGAGGATCCGATCCTGGATTCCCGTTTCTACGAAAACAACGGTGGATTTTTTTTTCTACTATCGGTTCCATATTAATATACTACATTGTAAGGCACGGTCTGCGAAACTTTATCTGCCGCCGTTTTAACTATCTTGGATATTTCTTCCGGGCCTAAAAGCAAAGCGTCTTCGATCATAGTAATAAAAGCCGCATCAACAGCGCGCGGATCATCGCCACGATACCATGATTTGGAAGTTAAAACCTGCGAAGCAAATACGCCGATATCTTCATCTTCCAATTGGCCAGGTAATTGTGATTTGAGAGCGGCCGGTCGTTTAGCTGCTGTTAAAAATTTTACATTTTCATCCGGTGTACGCATGAAGTTCAATAAATTCCATGATAAATCCGATGACTTGGTCTTTTTCGACACGGTCCAGGCCCAATAGTTGGCAAAATTAGCTTCAGGATTACCAGGAATCTGTGGCATTTTAGCGATAGCTAAATTCAGCTTCGGAGCACGCGCCTTTATGACCGGAAGGTGATAACCGTAACCAAAGAAGAAAGCGACCTTACCTTGAATGAACGCGTCCAAAGAATTAGGTTGTTTGTTATTCCAGGTGTAAACATCTTTGGCTGGGTTGGCGAAATCCGTATAAAACGAAAGCGCTTGAAACGCCGGCGGTTTATCCCGCTGGCCTGACAATGACTCCGGGATTTTATCAAACGTCGGTGAACCATCGGGAGAACTCATTTCTGCACCGTTTTGCATCATGAGCGCGGACAAGATATCCGGAGCACGTTCCACATTGTAACCAGTACCTAGTGCCGCACCTGACTGGATAATATCACCTTGTGGATTTTGTTTGACTAATTTCTTAACCGCGGTCTGAAAGTCATCCCAAGTTTCCGGTATCGTGGCAATACCCGCCGCATTCAATAAATCTTTATTAACGTAAAGACCGAGCGTATCAACAGACATTGGTATAGCCACAACACGCTGCTGCAAATCCTTTTTATCGGAAACTGTAGAGACATTAACTGTTTTTATAAAATCCTGCGCCACCACATCCGGATAATCGTTCTTATATTGCCTGATAGTAACCGTTGGTTCGGTATTGAGCTGGTATTGAACTTCTTTCTTAACAGTACCAACTACAACCTGTACCGCGACTTTGGTTGAGGGCGGCATAGGCATAATCTTGGGCATGTATTTACCAACCCAGGTGTTATGTATCAAAAAAATATCAGGTCCGCGATCTTCAGCTAAAGCGTTAATAAGTTCATCTTCGTATTCTTCAAGCGTGAAGCGACGGAATTGTATGTTCACGAATGGATGCAATTGATGGTAATCACGAAAAATATCTTCATATACATCAACATCATCAATCACACCCCAGACTACCAAATCCGTACTTTTAGCGGCTGCGACGGCCGCCGGATCAGAACCCTTGGTACAGCCCTGGCCAACCAAACTTACACAAATTAAAATGGCCAAAAATGACCTGAAAATCAATTTTGATTGCATAACATCCTATATTCTACCTCTTTGCCAGTTTTTTCACGAGAGCACGCGTTTCTTTTTTCATATCCGGCCTTTGCATAGCAATTTCCATGTTTGCTTCAAGCCATCCGATTTTTGAACCCGTATCGTAATACGAACCTTCGATGCGCTTGGCGTAAACCGGACGTTTTTTCATGAGACCGCGAATCGCATCAAGAATCACCATCTCACCGCCATGACCAGGTTTTGTATTTTCGATGCTGTCAAAAATATCAGGAGTTAAAATATACGACCCTATGGCCGCCAAACGTGAAGGAGCTTTTTCCGGACCGGGTTTTTCGACCATGCCCTGAAGCTGAAATACGCCATCCTCTACTTCAGCGGAAGGATCGATTATTCCGTAACGCTTGGTGCCTTGCGCGTCCACAGGTATCACAGCCAAAACCGGATCCTGATAGCGCTCAAACGCTTCAATCATCTGTTTAAGACGCGGCTTGCGATTAACGATAATTTCATCGCCAAACAATACAGCAAAAGGTTCATCGCCAATTAAATGACGACAATTTAAAACCGGGGTGGCATTGCCATAAGGACCTTTTTGTCTGACGTAAACAAAATTCGCCATTTTTCCGACAGCTCGAACTTCTTGAAGTTGCGCATGTTTTCCTGTGGATTTCAGCCATGATTCCAAAACCAAGTTATCATCAAAATGATCTTCTACGGCACGCTTAGCCGAACTCGTGACTAAAATCACTTCGGTAATTCCTGAAGCGACCGCTTCTTCAACCACATATTGGATAACCGGCTTATCTATAACGGGCAACATTTCTTTAGGCATGGCTTTGGTGGCCGGTAAAAATCGCGTACCAAAACCTGCTACGGGTATAATTACTTTGCGGACAGTTTGGGACATAGTAGGGATATTATATAGTAGTTAGTAACTGGTAGTTAGTAGTTGGCAAAAAATTTTCAATATTTTCCTTTAGCTTTAAGACGACTTACACGCATTCCAATTCAGCTCAAATTTATACCGCTCCATCGCCGCCAGATCCTTGCTTTCAATAATCAATCCCATGGCTTCCTGCCTTGGCGAGATATAAGCTATTTTATTTTGATAAATATATTGCGCCGTGACAAAATCAGTTCCCGAAGGCAAAAATCTTAATTCCCGGAATGATTCTTTATCTCGAGAATGAAGAGCCAGAGCTCGTGGTTCTTTTGTGACTAATCCACGCATATATATTTTTTTCCTGATACGTGTCGGTCTATAAACCTGCTCTAAAAAAACCGAAGAGGCATACAAATAAATATCGGAATATGATCCAAAAAAAAGTACTTCACCGCCTTCACCACCCAACGTGTCATTAATGATTGCCAGAACCCCTTCTTTACCTTCATTGAATCGCACGGATGGATTAGTTTCTTGATTATTAGTTAACGCTAATAATTCAGGAATAACCTCTTGAATAGCCGCTTTCTGTTTATCGAGAATGCTTAAAAGGCGATCCGGTTGAATCGAAACATATTGGATGCCACGACGATTTTTATATTCTGAAAGCAACCCCTTTTCCTTTAACAGCTCAGCGATCAGATAAACGGTCGTACGTTTAATCCGGCTTTTAGCGGCCAGTCGCTGCACAGTGGACGGACCTATCTCCAGGTTAGCCAGATACACTGCAGCTTCCTTTTCGTTTAAGCCTAAATTTTCAAGAACTTTTACTAAGTGCATTAATGCCATAATGTCGATATTAATGACATCATTTTAATCAAAAAATACTAATTTGTCATTTTTTTCAAAAAGCCTTCTATTTATCTAAGATTATTAACTTGATTTTAATACTAATTCTGCATTAAATTGTCATTTTTAATGTCATCCATTGTTATGTATTCATAAGTCAGCTATCGTTAAATAAACGTACCTTCCAAAATTCACTCACTGCAAAACACAGAAAATACGCCTGATCGGGAGAGTCGCTATGTTACGTTCATTTTTCGCCATCGTTCCGTTCGTCATCGTTACCGCTGTTCTCACCCCAAGTTGTGTACTTAGCGAGTGCACAGATGGAGAGTGCGCCGAAAATAACGAAACCTCGTACGAAGAAACAGGGCAGGTGCAGGATGCCGTAACCGTAAAAAAATACAAGACGTTCTACGTCTCCAACCCACCCAGCAGTGCCAACAACTACACCAGGAAGGCAAACAAGCTGAAGGTTACGGCAACCATCCCCTCGGGAGGCAAGATCACGGCCATGCATATCTTCGATATGTATGGAATCTACGCCATGATGGATATCTACTGTTCCGGCACCACGTCGTGCACGGGGACAAAGACCCTTCCGGGCGGCTGTCGGAACTACGGTTCTGTCCCGGTGATCGTCGAGTACTCCTACAGCAGTACCAGTCCAAAGACCCCTTCGCTCACCTACTGGTTCTACGACTGCAAATAGACCACGGCATCCCCTCCCTCCTCCGGAGGCCTTAGCTCGGACACCTGTCCGGGCTTTTTCTTAAAAAATATTTTCCATGTTCCATGTTCCGTGCTCACTGCTCCATGCTCCATGCTCCGTGTTTCCTGCTACACTCCTACTCTGAAATAACACACGTCTCCATCTTTCATCACATAATCTTTCCCTTCAATCCTGACCAAACCTTTTTCGCGGCAACCGGCTTCGCCGCCATTTTCCACAAAATCACGCCAGTTCGTGATTTCAGCGCGAATAAAATTCTTTTCAAAATCAGTATGGATTACGCCGGCCGCCTGCGGAGCCTTAGCGCCCTTTTTCACGGTCCAGGCGCGCGTTTCCATGGGACCGGATGTTAAAAATGTAATAAGACCTAAAACATCGTAGGCCTCGACGATTAAACTGTCTAAACCCGACTTTTCTTGGCCTACGGTAGAAAGATATTCTCGTTTTTCTTCTTCGTTCATGGACGCGAGTTCGGATTCCATTTTAACGCAAACCGGAACCAAGCGACCCGAAGATGAAATAGCCAAAGGTTCCAAAATTTTTTTCCATGATCCATCAAGCATTTGCGACTCGCTCACATTGACCACATAAAGCATGGGTTTAAGCGTTAAAAGGGATAAACTTTTTATGACTTTTCGTTCTTCTTCCGAAAGATCAACGTCTCGAAGCTGAGTGCCCTGTTCCAAAGCGGTTCTGGCTTTCTGGAGCGTCGCGAGTTCAAATTCAAGTTCTTTGGTCTTGCCTGATTTAAGCTGTTTTTCTGCATTAGAGGTGCGCTTTGAAACTACATCCAAATCAGCCAACGCAAGTTCCAAGCCGATTGTCTCCGCATCGCGCAAAGGATCAATGGAGCCGTCGACATGGATTACGTCTGGATCATCAAAAGCACGCAGGACTTGCGCGATAGCGTCGCATTCGCGGATATGAGATAAAAATTTATTTCCAAGACCCTGACCTTCCGACGCACCTTTAACCAAACCGGCGATATCTACGAATTCAATCGTTGTCGGCACGATGCGGCCTGATTTTGATATTACCGCGAGCTTCGCCAGACGCTCATCCGGCACTTCCACAACCCCAACATTTGGATCAATGGTACAAAACGGAAAATTCGCGCAATCCACAGCTTTTTTTGTAATCGCTGAAAATAGTGTTGATTTACCGACGTTTGGCAGTCCCACAATCCCAATTTGAAGAGGCATAATTCCAAAAAGGCTATATTAAAATAACTAAAGAATCAATAGAACGGGGTTTAAAGAGGTTATTAAGTACGTTTATCCGTTTAACTGATACCTTTACAAAAAGCAGATAATATGCTATCTTTTAATCACTATGAAGAAAATAATTGCGATATTCGCAACCATTGCATTCTGCAGTTACCTGGCTACTTCACAGGCAAATGCTTATTATCCTTCGTTAATGGATTCTTATCCAACGAAATTTTTGAAATATAGTTACACGAATAGTGCCTATAAATTCAACATCTCTTTTCCGAGTAACTTTTCAATTAAAACGAGCGATATCAACTCTATAGGCTTCCATCTAAATAAACCGATTGTCCAGATAGGTCAGAATATTACCTATACTAATCCAGACAATATTCAGCAACAAGTTACAGCCAGTGGTAATTTAGTCATTAGCGTACAAAATGCAATAACGCGTTCAAAATGCTACTCAATAAATTCCCCGATAGGGCAGCTAACCGAGCGTGTTGTAATCAACGGAATCAGTTTCGAGCACGGCACTTTTAGCGACCATGCGGCCGGAAATACCTACGATTCCTCGATCTACAGAACCTATAAAGACAAAGTCTGCTACGGAATTGATTATGTAATTCATACTTCAAGCGATGGAAGCCCATGGTACAACCAGATAAAACAAGAAGCCAAACAATATTTCGAAAGTAATCTCAATCGAATAGTAAGTTCTTTCACGCTTTTGAAATAACAAAAACTTCCCCATTCAATAAGGTTGGGATAATTTAAAAAGATCGACGCATTGTCGATCTTTTTAAATAAAAAAACCGCATGTCCATAAGACAAGCGGTATAAAAGATAAAGCCCCGAATCTATTCTTTAGCGCACTCATCGCGCACGAGATCCACAACGTTACGTAGAGTCTCGCCCAAGAATAAATCATTGTTTTGGTTTGGAACCAGATCCGCGAAATTCCCGCCGAGATAAATGCGGTAATTCGCATAATCGCGCTCCACCATGACGGCTTCCAGGATTATCTGAGGGAGCCATTCGTCATACTCCGGACCACTCGTGACAAACCAATCCTCGACTTGCCCGCCTTGTGGATTGTAGCGGGCTATAATCGGTCTGCTCATCACATGATCCTGAAAGTTACCCATCGGATTCAGACCCAGGTAAAAAGAGCCGTCCGTCGCCCGGGCGAAACTCGTAAACAACCTCTCGGAAGTAAAGAGTGCTTCTTGCGTCGAACCATCCGGCGAAATAAGCCAGAGAGTTCCTTCCAGATGATCGCCGAGCAAGATGTTCCCGGTATCGTCGTAAGCAAGATGGTTGACCGAACCGGCCATGAATATATCACCGCCCGCCATGGTCACGACTCGACTGGCCAGTACCCTTGATCCGCCGGCAACCGTAGCAATCACCGTAGATTGCTGCGTCAGAAGATCAAATGATACGATGCTCACAGGTCTGGATTCGACCAAGAGCCCGGCGTCTCCTGCCGTCACAGCCTCCTGGAATGAGCTTGTCGTAAAGGCGCGCTGGGTCGAATAAATAACACTGCCATTCTGTCCACAGAGAAGCGCCGACAACCCCTGCTCCCCTGTTTCGAGATCGACGCGCGCGTTACCGCCACCTTCCGAAATATCCACCTCAACGATTTTTGATGAGGCGTTAGTGAGCAGATAGAGCCTATCCCCGCATACGGCCGTCTCTATGGTGAGACCGGCTAAAATAGAGATCGGGTGGCTATTTATCGTCAGATTGATCTTGCTGGGAAACACGGTCTGAAAACCAATAAGCGTAGTCAGGTCCGCGTCCTCAAATGCAAACACCTGATTCACGTCTCCTTGGCAATCCGCCAGATAGACAGCGCCGGGAAAAATAGGCTTGGCTTTGGCCGTGCAGATATTCTCATCCAAGTACGGTTCAAACACCGGCGGTGAAACCATGGCCAGACGCACATTCGTAGTCTCCGGCATCGAAGAAAAACAATTCTGCGGAACAAGGGGCTTGTACGAAGAAGGACAGTCGGTAATTTCCGTACCACCAGCGCCCCCTTGGTCGACACATGTTCCGTTGCAATTTGCAGTCGGGACATCACTCGAGTCGATCAAGGTAAAAGACACGCCTTGAACCATGGGGATATTTAGAATGGCTTGGGCCATAATCGAGGGATGAACGCACGGACTCTCGCCGCCTCCGCCCAATGCGCCTCCGCCTCCGTAACCTCCGGAAGAAGAAACCGTAGAACCCCCTTGCCCACCAATACTAGTTGTCCAGGGTGGAGCAAAGGTTCTCGTGTCATCACTGCACTTGCACGAGGCGAAAGAAAAAACCACAAAGAAGCAAACAACAGCCAAACAAGCCCTCCAATTTAATGACATGAACCAAACCTCCGTTTTCCAAACAAAAGCTGTCAATGATCTGACACGACCATATATCAAAAACCCTAAATTATCAACGGGTGACGACAAGAAGCATAGAACCGCTCTTTTACCAATTTTGGTTGATTGACTATACTTTTAAAACATGGCAATCTTTGCTGCACGAGGCTAAAAATATCAGGGGCCGTTAGCTCAGCTGGTAGAGCGCTTCCATGGCATGGAAGAGGTCATCGGTTCGATCCCGATACGGTCCACCATAAACCTCCCAACTTAAAAAGTCGGGGGGTTAATTTTTATTCTCCTTCTTTACACCTTCAATCTTACAGCCAGCGCCAATCTATCTCGTGAAACTCCATTTTTCTTATCCAGCTCCCTCAGTGCCGCATGCAGATCTTTGACATGCTGAACCTGCAAAGCCGCTTCCGGATCCGATTCGCCGCACGGTTCCACGTGCCATCTTTCCGCCTCACGCGTCGCCTCTTTTATTGCTTGAAGCAGATATTCCGGATCGAGTTCCGGTAAACTTGAATCAGTTTCTTTGGAAATATCAACCGGATCCTGTTCGAATTCCGGGATAAAAGGCTCTGAACCAGTTAACGACAAATTAAAATTAGTTTCCGGCATCTGAAAAAATTCGCTCTTTTCTAATTTTTCAACTTTTATCTTTACACCGCGAATTGCCAATTCTGACCCAATTATTTCTTTTATTACCTCCGTATATTTATTATTTGAGGAATCTTCAAATTGCCGGTTTTCCCATTCTGCTAATTCCTGTTCCAAGTCATGTGTGCTTTTTGACGCAACTTCAAGTCTTTTGTTTATCCGTCTTAATTCATCCTGCGATTGCTCTACGCTCAGGGTATCCTCCGCTCTAGCCTCATCTTCTAATGAATTAAGCGTGTTTGCCAGATCATATAATTTTTCTTCGTAAGCCGTAAATGTTTTTTCGATTTCCGTAGCCAGTTCCCTTTGGCGCTTTTCTAATTTTAGCTTGGTCGAAGATTTTCGGCTTTTGTCTTTTAATTTTTTATTTTCCGCAGGATTGCTAAAATCACTGTTTGACGAAAACAGCCACCCTGAAACTTTTGATATCCAGGACATTTAGTTAATTATAGCGCAAAAAATGAGTAACGTAACATTTTAAAAACGATCCGGCTTGCGTCGGATCGTTTATCTGTTAGTTTACTACGGTTTTTTAACTTCGTTTAACGGTTGCGGACCCTTTATTTCTTCCTTAATCGGTTCCGGTATGGGTTGGATAACTGGCTTGGTTTTAGAGTTCTTTAGTTGCGTTAAATAATTTAAGCGGTCAGTTACTGTTTGGTTATCCGGATTGGTCTTTATGATCTCTTTTATCTGAGCCAGAGAGTCGTCTATTCTGCCCTGCTCTTCATACAAGGCGGACAAGTACCATCGCGCATTGGCGTATTGCGGCTCCAGCCTGACAATCTGTTCTAATAAATCCGCGGCCTTATCCTTTTCTCCGTTCCTGTAATAAAGAATAGCAAGCTGGAAACCCACGCCCACATCTTTTCCATTTACAGATAAAACCTGCTCCAGTTTAGTTATAGCATCTTTAATTCTGCCCTGACGCTCGTACATTATCCCCAGGTTATAATGAGCCGGGGCATAATCGCTTTTCGCCTGGATAGCCTGATTGAGAGCTGCTGCAGATGCGTCTAACTCCGTGCGGATATTGTTCTCCGCATCTTTCTTAACTGTTTCGTCTGTTGATGAGAGTAGGGTCCTATACGCATCCGAACGCAATACATGCAATTTTCCAATTTCATTGTAAAACAACGGATTATTAGGCTCGCGCTTTAATGCTTCTTCATAGGCTTTAATAGCAAACTCATCAGCGCCGCGCGTAAATGATGCGATAGCTTGATAAACAACGCCCAAATTCGCCCAATTATCTACGTTAGCTGGTGAAATTTCCGTAGCTTTTTTAGCCGTATCTATGGAAGCGGAAACTAAATTGTTCACAATCTGTGCTTTTTCTTGATCGGGCTGTTGCTGCAGCTCCTGACCAACGCGGATTAAATACGCTTGAGACAGATTACGATAATAGACATCGTTCAACCGGTTTAATGCCACGGCTGTATTAAGATTATCAATCGATTCCTGTATGGGTTTACCCCCACGAAAAGCGGTCACTGATTTTGAATAATTTGCATCCGCCACTAATCTTTGCCCCGCTAACCAAGCGACCGAAACCGCACCAACGCTTAAGATGATAAATACGATGGATAAAACCGTTGTTATAGTAGGCTTGCGTGTTCCGTCCCATACAAATTCCCCTTTGGCAACCAAGGCGGCTAACAAGGCCAGCAAAAACCAAAATACAAAATGATGGGATAGATTATAGTTATAGAAGAAGGCGATAAATACAGTCGTAGCCCAACCTGCGAATACGGTCAGATACGCCTGCCACTCGTCATCATTTTTTTCTTTTGTCAGATGAGTAGCACTTTTTACTATGGCCGATAGAATTAAAATCAACCAGAGCGATACGCCGACCAAACCGACCATGGCGATAAGCGAAAAGAATGTAGACAGCCCTCTTTCAAATCTAACTGTCCAGAATTGTGACAAATTAACAACCGGAGCTCGATACTGTGAATAATCATAAATCCATGTACCCGGGCCTGAACCGAAAAGCGGCGAATTCTGAAGTACTTGGCGCGCTATTTGCCACGAATGTCCCAGCGAAGGAGACACTTCGGCCGGTAAAGATAGTTTTATAGGTGTTGGCCAGATCAACAATATAACGGCTACGATACAAAGAACTCCCGGAGCAATAAGTTTTATCGGTCGGCTGATTGATTTTGTTCTGATCCAAGAAATTAATACGACCAAAAGCGTTCCAAAAAGCAACGCCGCCCAAGTGACCCAAAAATCAACTAAAACTGAATAAATAAAACCAACCGTCAACATAGCCCAAACCAAGGCTTTAGCGACTACACTGCGTTTACCGTTTTTTCCCAAAACACATGTTTCATTCTTACAACCTAAAACCAAAAGAGAGGCCGCCATGACCATGGGAACCGTTAAATACATGGCCAGCGAATTTATTGTACCGACACTATTAAAAGAATTAACTCCAGTTCCCGGCATGAGCCAGGCCAACGAGAAAACGTTCAAAACCTGTAAAAGACCAAATAAACCAGCTATCAAACTCGATGCTAAAAAGGTTAGTAATAAACTATAAAGTCTTGCCGTATCTCTTACTACGTTGACTATAAGCAGGTACATAACCACAAAAGCCATTACCGTGGAAAAAGCCCACTGCATCTGTCCAAAATTACCGACTAGCGACAAATACCTATCCTGTGAAAACAAACTAGTTACAAGATAACCAACCGCAAATAGAGTTACAACTATATGAATCCAGGATCTGGAGAGCTTGAACTCCCTGCGTAAAATAGATCTCCCGAGCCAGGTAATAAGCGCTATCATCATCAAAATTACCAATAGCGTTTGTTTGTTAAGTTCCAAGACATCCAGAGTCACCGGTAAAAACCAGATCGGAACGAGTAGTACAGTCAGATACAAGCAGTAGTTGGTTAAAGCCTCCAGAAAGCCTGACAGTGAAAGTTTTTTAAATGAAATCATAAGGTTAATTTTTTTCAAATACCAACAAAACAAATATTATTTGTGCATTTTATTGCGTAAGTATACCACAAAACTTTTAACAAAATATCGCAAATATTGAACAATTCTTTTTTAAAGTAAGAATATAGATATTTTGTAGCTTTTCTCTGCTAAAAAACCTCCGTATTCGAAGGTTTTTTAGCTGGTTTAACTGGTTGTTGTAGTTGTTTCTGTTTCCATGGCTGGAGTACTGCTGGTTTGAACATCAGGATCAATTGATTCGGTCGGGACGGAAACAACGGGTTCGGTCGATGTTGGAATAACCGGCTCAGTGGATGAAGTTGTGGTCGCTATTTCCGGTTCGGGAACCAATGGCCCGTAAATCAAGCCACTCATCTCATCATATGGCGCGCTGCTGTTATCCGAGAATGACATGACATATCCAGCTTGTGACGGCTCTGCGGTCCACGAGAAAGTCAGATCAAAAGTCTGTGCTTCGCCGAGGATGATCGTAAAACCCTTATCAGTCACTGCTCTGACGCCCCAGGAACCATTAATTAATTCATATGGTGTTGCATTGATCAGAGGATAAGCATTCAATGATTCAAAGTTTACCTTGACCTCATTTGATCCTGCATAAATCTTGGCGAGGCCGGCACGTTTCAATGTCGTAGGCTGTGAAACTGTTACGGATTGGGTTACATAAGTTGTACCGGAACCCTGTGGCAATAAGTCCCCGCCTTTCCAGCCAGGTTGTACGAATACACTAATCGAACCCTCTTCCGAAGCTGAATACGCCTCCAAGGCCACACCAACCACCGAGCCTGCGCCAACAGCCTTTACTGCCACTCCAGGAATATTTGACGGAGCAAGCTGATCGCCTGGCGCGATTCCGCCATTAGCAGTTGAAACCCTAGTCGGCACGCGACCAGCAAGAGCAATAGGATAAGTACCCTTGATGTATCCACCAGTTACGAAACCCGGCCTGGTCGAAACAATACCTAGAATCGTGTCGCTTTGTGAAACCGAACGTTTTACTAAATTAACTCCAGACGGATCTGTTGTCACCAAATCACCTGGTACCAGCAATTCGTTAGAATGGAATCGCTCCGCATAATCATACGTACTGCTAGTCTGCCAGCCATCAGCATTGGTTGCGATATAAGTGGAAGTTGGTGATTCACTATCATCTATAAATATGTAGGTTGAGGTCGAAGCAAGACCTGATCTTAATCCAAGGAATAATCTGCCATTAACCGAAAGATCTTTCTTAACGCTTACATCACCCATCTCAGAAATCGTGAGAAGCGACGTTCCGTTCGTACCACTTATGGTAAACAAGGACGAAGTCGGGCTGATGACGTTGTTTTGTATGGAGAAGTTAGATGTTACTACCGAGCTGGAAGCCGCGTCCCAGGCCGAACCCGAAAAAGTGAAGCTGTTTGAATCATAGGTTGTAGTCGAGGCCGAAGCCGTACCCCGCGGCTTGATCATGGTTGTGCCGGACGAAGCCTCAAAGATATCGACACCGGACCAGTAAGGATCGACCATAACAAGCATGGTGCCGGTCGCATCGGAAAAATTTTCCAAGGCCGTGCCTAAAACTACGCCCACTCCGGATGCCTTAATCGCATAACCGTTATCACCGGCCATAAGCAAGTCACCAGCACTAATAATTCCATCGCTCGTCGAGACGTTAACCGGCATCTGGCCGAATAAACCGACGATCTTAAAATTCGGATTATTTTCATGCGCCCCATCAATCCCGGCATTTCCAATTACAGATGGTCTGGAAGAAATTACGCCAATCGTTCGCGAACGATCCGATTGCATGGCACGTTTTACAGATGAAGCACTAGCCGTATCCAAAGCCACAACTTCACCAGGCGCCAAACCAATATCCGATGACCCGAAATATTCGGCGTAATCACCGCCGGTTGAAACGTAAGCCGAATCAGCATATACAGCACCGTTGCATCTGATTGACACTCTATTAAAATCAGTAGCATTTCGAAAATTAGCTATTCTGCCGTTAATAGACGATCCGCAATTTGAATAAATATCTAAAGCAGCGTATGTACTGCTTGCATCAGAATAAACTTGCAATTCCCCCATTACGGCCGCGGAATGCCCGACCGCGAGCCCTCCTTTAATTGAGAAGTTATTGGCTACACTACCATTGTTTAATACATTCAACTCGCCTAATTCGGCGCTACCTGCCATCAGGGCGTTGGTCTCTGTTCCGTTTAAATCAACTACATATAACTTGCTGCTCTGTTTTTCCAAAATATATGCGTACTTACCGCTAATGCGCATAGCTTCCGGCGTGCCGCTTGAAATAGTAAACGTTCCACGTAAAACCGGAGCCGTAGAAGAAGATACGTCATACGCATATAAATAACCGCCACCAGCCGCGGTATCAACCAAGGCATATAGATACTTACCCGCAAGTTGAAGGTAATTGACACTGCCCGCCACTGTTATGGTTGCCATATCCGCAGGCTTATCCGGCGATGTTACGTCTATAATGTTAATGTTTCCACCTTCGTTTCCTACGTAAACGTAGCGGCCTTGCGCGGCTACGGAAACCGGACGCGTACCAACGGTGGATGAAGTTATCAGCGTTAAATCTGAAGAATCGGTAATATTAACAATAGCTAAATTATTTTGTGTCGGACATGTTATATAGGCGTAATCACCATATACGGCAATGGCCTTTTTTCCTGTCGTACAACCGGGTAATGTAACCGTATCACTTATACTATTCAAATCCAGCGAACCTAACCTGGTTAAAGTCCCGCTGTACGTAAATAATAAACCGTCACCAGTGACTTCGATGTCTCCGCCTTCCGAAAAACCCAAATCATCGCTCCTCGAATAAGGTGTGGAAGGATTTGAAACATCTACTAAATATATATGATTGTAACCGAGCACGTAGACCATTTTACCCGCCGCCACCACTCTCATCGGCGTATCTCCGATCATAGCCAAAGTAACTGCACCCTCCTGTTTTGGATTACTCGGATCCGAAATATCCCAAACCTGCAACTCGTCCGTAGAAGTGCTGACCGTGTACATATATCGACCATTGATGGCTATGTCCGTTGAGGTAGGCGTTGTGTTTGTAACCGAGACTTGCGATAAAGTGACATTTGATGAAGGTATAGCATACAACGAATTAGAATACATGGATTTGAAAGGTGAGGTAGAAGAACCGACGATCCAGGTGTCAGGGTTAGCCGGTGTTATATCACCCGAAACGTCACCCAAAAAATTGATTACGTCATCCGACGATTGACCGAGTATTATTTGTCCGCCGCCGCCATCAGGATCTAATATGATGGAACTATCTGAATAAATAGTTATGTCGCTCGAAGCATGAATCCTGCCCTGCCCATATTTGGTCGTGCCGGCCACAAACTCACCGCCGGAAAAAATAGAAGTAGCCGAACCGATATTGCCGTTAACCAGCAGGTCGTCGCCCGAGATGCTAAACAGCGAATTCAAACCGCCCCCATAGGTTGAAGTACCTACAAACAGATTACCGCCCACCTGAAGCGAGCCGGCAAAAGTTGAAGTCGTGTTCGTAGCCGAAACAGCAAGGGAGCCATTGGATAATATTCCGCCGGAGCCTATGGATAATGAACCGCCGACATTTAGTTGATTGGCTATATTGGCATTCGTCAGAACCTGCAAACTGCCAACTTCAGCAGAATGCGCCATTAAGCCGTTGACTTCCGTTCCTTTGATATCGATGACATTGATCGAATTATTGGTGAAATTTACTGCGTATGCATACCTGCCGGCAACGGCTATGCTAAAAATTAAATTTCCTGCGGCCCCGATGGATTTTGTGGCGACCACGACCGGGGATGCCGGGCTTGAAACGTCGATGATGCTTATCTTATTATCAGTCCAATCTGCGGTATATGCGTATCTGCCTGAAACAAAAATCGAATTCGGACTTGTGACTGTTGTAGTAGCGACCACGACCGGGGATGCCGGGCTTGAAACGTCGATGACATTTACTGAATTATTACCCTTGTTCGCAGTGTAGGCATATCTGCCGGAGACGAATACCGAAGCTGGATTGAATACTGTCGTTGAAGCGACTTTGACCGGGGATACCGGATCTGAAACATCAAGTATATTAAATGAATTAGCGGAGTAATTCGTAACATAAACATACCTGCCTGAAGCAAAAACCGATGACGGATTAGTCCCTACGGCCGTAGTAGTGGCCACGACCGGGGATACCGGATTTGAAACATCAACCACGCTTATTGACGCGCTGTTATAATTCGCGACATAAACATATCTGCCTGAACAAGCGATCGCATCCGGAGCTGTTTCGACCTCAACCGTAGCGACCAGGATCGGGGACGATGGATTTGATATGTCTATCACAGACATGCCATCCGACCAATTCGCCGTGTAAGCGTATTTACCTGATACGCATATAGCCTGCGGTCCGCCGGCAATTGTCGTCGTGGCGATTACTACCGGCGCAGATGGTACTGAGATATCAATAACATTGATCGAATTATTAGTGGAATTCGCCGTGTACGCATATTTGCCCGAGATGGCAATCGTAGACGGTCCGGCGCCAACCGTAGTCGTAGACATGGTTACCGGCTGGTTATTGGAATCAATAATATTCTCGATATTCCCGGATATATCCAAACTACTATTGCTTTGCGAAAGCACGATATCAAGATCACCGTTTGTTTTAGTAATAGAACCGTCTGCAAAATATGTGGAACCGGCACCGGCAACGAATGCGCCGTTCGTATAAACCGAAGATGCTGAACCGATGTTGCCTTGAACAAAGAGATCGTCACCGTCAGCTGAAAACAAAGTATTCAACCCTCCGCCATAAGTTGAAGTTCCAACGAATAAATTTGCATTTCCGGCTCTGCCGATTTGGAGTGATTTCATTGGCGAATCAACCTCCAGATAGAATGGCGCTGAAGCTGTAGCTGAAGCGCCCATCACGACGTTGCGGGTGGATGTCGCGGGATAGATAAAATTTAAAGTATTATTGTCTGACCAGGTTTGAACGCCGCTCGCTGCCGGGCAGTTGATGCCGTTTTCCAAGCAGACGGATTGGCCGCTAACGATTGCATCCGTGCCGATGTAAGCCGTACCCGAAGCGTAGATATCGCTGAATGACAGGATTCCGGTTCCCAGGCTGATAGTATTATTTGCATTCGGTTGCACTATGCCGCTAGCCGGTGCAAAAACCACATTGCCCTGCGGTTCTAGACTTAAATCGCCATTATCGATATATAAGGTTGTACCGTTGTCAGATAAAAGAAAGAAACTATTGCCAAAAAGAATATTATATCCGCTTTGAGCCTCTATTTGAGAATTTCCGTAAAACGTTGTAGCTGTGCCATCGGATGCTATAAAATTATTTCGCGCATATATATCACCGATAGATCCGATCGAACCTTGAACAAACAAGTCATTACCGTTTACCGTAAATACACTATACAACCCTCCGCCATAAGTTGAAGTACCAACTAAAAGATTGGTATTGGTTGTAGCTCCGATAAGTACGTTTGATGAACCGTTGATGCCTTTGTCATAAATAAATCCCGCCGTAGCCGTTGTTGTTCCGCCGATCAAGACGTCGCGAGTGGAAGTCGTGGGATAAATGGTGTTATTAGTCGCATTTTCAGACCACATTAAAAGCACACTCGCTACCGGGCAATTAGTGCCGTTTTCCAAGCAGACGGATTGGCCGTTCACGATGACGTCTGTTTGGACACTAATTGTCCCGGAAGCGTTTATGTCGCCGTAGAAAGTAGATGTTCCGACGCCACTGATAGTCAAAACTCCGGTACTTAAAATATCATGACCGACGCTAAGGTTGTTTAATAAATATGTCGGGCCATATACCGTAAAATCTTTACTTACTTTTCCACTGGCAATATTCAATGATCCGATGTTAGCCGCAGGTGAATCAATTCCGTAGAGTTGGAAATAATACAAACCATTGGAAGCTGATACTAATGCCTGGTTGCCGGAAATAGCCAGATGCGCAGGATTTATATACAAACTCGGATGTGCACGTTTGCTTGAAACCAAAGAACATACGCTCGGATTGCTGATATCAAAAACCATCAGACCATACACGCCGTTACTTTCAGCGACGTATAAGTAATTACCGGCGATGGACATGGCCTCCATGTTGTAACCGCCTGTAAAGCAGGTAGTGGATATCGGGTTAATCGAATTCGATACATTTACCGCGCGAAGATTTGTACCGTCTGATATATATACTATCTGTCCATTGGCAGCCATCGCGTTTTCTTCTCCGGTTCCAAGATCAAGACTGGCTGTCGTTGTAGCCGTCAAAGGATCCGTTATATCGATAATTGTAAATCTACTGCCGGTATCTGCATTCAAATATAAGTAGTTACCCTGAATTTCCATGCTCGCGATATTTTGACCGATCGTGGCTGTATTATTTATTGTTCTGACTAAAACCGGATTGGTTGAGCTGGCAATATTCCAAATCTGGACGCCGCTATAATATATTGCAACATAAGCATAAGTGCCTTTAATTCTGACTTTAGTCGGGTATGTATTAGCTCCGGTACCCACGGAACTAACTATTCTCAACTGGTTTGGATTACTAATATCCATAACGGATAAATACTGCCCTAAATATGCGACCGTGTACGCATATTTACCGGCAATATCAAAACTCCTTACGCCATTAAAATGAGTCGAATCAACTTTACTGCTTAAAAATATCGGGCCCGTGGTCGCGTTGGCCATGTTATAAGCCACCATCGCGTTATTTGAGCTATCCGACACTAAAGCTATCTTGTCCATGAACATGGCTTCTCGAAAACTAACGGTAGAACTCACTACCGTACTGGATGAAAATATACCGTTCGGATACTGGGTCAGACTCCCGCCTTCAAGCTTCATGCCGGCCAAACCGCTGATCAAACCCGATATCGTAGACGTACCGGAACCTTGCACTGAAAGCTCCCCCGAGGTCATGATCCCACCGCCGTCAGCCATGAGGCCTCCGCGTACGGTAAGCTGACCTCCTACGTCTACACTTTCTCCGGTACGTATGGAGCCGGCACTTATCGAACCGACGTCCATACCGCCCATGGCATAACCGGACAATGTTAAAACCGTAAATCGTCCGTTCGCCGCGGTTGAACCAACGCTCACATAAGCGTGCAAACCATCTATGACTATGCCCGAAGCATAATCCAGATTGGTTGAATCGGTTAAAATTCCTAACGTATAAATATTCGTCGGATCGCTGACATCAATTGCCAGCACTTTATCGTTTGTTGAAGCTGTTACGTAAGCGACATTACCCGCTAAAGCCACATTGGTAGCTCCGGCTAAATTCGTAGCGTCATTAATCGTATCTAATAAAACCGGACTCGAAGGATTTGAGATATCAATGACATTAAATCTATTTGACGCTGTTACATACAGCCTTTTCCCTTGAACGGCCATGTATTGGGCACCGGCCAGATTAGTCGAATCTCTCAAGATACCTACCAAAGTCGGGTTGACCGGATCGGAAACATTTAAAACAGTAACCTGCTGAGGCGCGGCTACATATAAATAATTACCCTGAAGAGCCAGCCCCTTTGCACCGGCTAAACCGGTCGATGATGCATAGACGCCGACATGCATCGGGTTGGTCGAAGATGAAACATCGTGAATATACACATAACCATCAGCAGAAAAATAAGCATATTTCCCCGATACCGCCACATCCTCAATTCCGATGGTTCCCGGCATGTTGTTCGTATCAATTTTCAATGTAGGCGCCGAGGGGTTGGTTATATCCCATATCGCATAACCGTTGGATCCACCCTGTGCCGTCGTGCCATATAAATATTTACCAGCTACTGCAATACGGGATAACCCGTATGTATTCGCCGTTACACCGACAGTAGTCGCAGCGGAGGGATTAGAAATATCAACGACTCCTACTCTTCCGTTGGAAATACCGTCATAGTTTGGAACATAGGCATATTTTCCGGAAATTACCGGATTTCCAAGAGGTGACGCTATCCTCGCTTGATAATGAACAGTCGTAAGAACCACGGGCGCAGTAGTCGAAACGGTCAGGCTGTTATTGACCGTCAAATAATTCGTGACCATGTTCGTGGCCGTCACATTGGTTGCTTCAAGGCCAAGCCAGCGGAAAGAAGAAGAACCGAGTCCGTAAGTTGCATCTGCACTAGGCAGGAAATCCGTGTTTGCTCGAGCATTGAAATTCAATAAATCAGAAGTGCTACCGCCAAAAATAATGCTATTGGAATCATTGGGATCAAAGGTAATACTGCCGGCTGGAGCGGATAAGCTCAAATTGCCGTCTGTCTTAGTGATAAAACCGTCGCCGAAGTAGGTCGAACCCGAACCGACTACAAATGCTCCGTTGGTATATACGGATGAAGCAGAACCGATATTTCCCTGGACGAACAGATCGTCGCCGCTTAATCCAAACTGCGAGTTCAACCCTCCGCCATAAGTGGAAGTACCGACCAACAGATTCGTATTTGTGGTTCCGCCGATGATAACCGTTGAAGTGCCGTCCGTCCCTCGGTCAAAGATGAATCCTGCTGTATCGGTCGTTGATCCGCCCATCAAAACATCACGAGTCGAGGTAGTCGGATAGATGGTGTTATCCGTTTCGCTTTCAGACCATATCGAAAGACTACTGCCTGCCGCCGGGCAGTTGATGCCGTTTTCCAAGCAGACGGATTGGCCGTTAACGATTACATCCGTGCCGATGTAGGCGGTGCCCGAAGCATAGACGTCTTTGAGGCTATATGCCGAATGTCCAATGTTAAGAGCGTTATTCGTTGAAGGAAACAATGTCTTATAAAGAGTGATTTGTGAGGAGCCTATATTCAAGCCGACGGAACCACCGGCAGTAAATCCGACATTATCCGCGCCTGAATTGTACATCCCCGTATTCGTATCTCCGTAAAACGAATACGCCGGTGCGGATACGAGTCCGGAAGTGGCATAAATACCGCCGCCGAGGTACGCGGTGCCGGAGGCATAAATATTTCTCCATGATGCACTGCTTATTCCTAAATCATAGACATTTGAAGCAGTCGGAACAGTTGATCCGCCAACGCCCAAAGTTCCACCGCTTATCACGAGAGCATTATCAGAATGAGTCATTAATACATCAGAATTATTAAAATTAATCGTTCCTGCGCCGGGTAAATACAAATCAGCCCCATAAATAGTCCCCGAAGCGTAGATATTTCTAAACGATAAGTTGTCGGTACCAAGATCTACTGTATTGTTGACAGAAGGCACAAAAATATCGCTGACAGTTCCTGTAGTGAACCATAAATTCGTGGTGGTAACGCTGGTGGAAGTAACATTCTCAAAATATCCGTTAAATTTAAGCGTTTCTGAACCCAATGAAAAAGTCGCATCAGAAACCGGCAGAATATCCGACCCTATGCTTGCGTTAAACGTAACGATATCGCCTACTGCATCGCCAAGAGCAGTATTACCGTCCACCGCCAGGTTTCCTGTCGTTGTGGTATGTCCCAACCTGTTTACAGTAAATACATCCGTCGAATCATTGGCGCCAATTATCAAGTAATCATCGTTATCTGATGCACCTTGGGTTATAACTCTCAATACTGACCTTTGCGAAGAAGCAGCGTCGGCCGTGGTTTGATGGAGCGTGAATAGATCACCGCCCGTGCTTGCAACCGTACCTGACGCGTAATTTCCTTGTAATCGCTCTGCATTAAAGGCATAGGGCACTGAAGAAAGACGTTTTCTGGGCGTCATTTCTGCATCCGCGCTGATTGTAACGCCTAAATATAACGCATCCTGGTTAAAATCAACGTCAAGCGCATTTTGCCATTGAAAATCCTGGTCGCCCAGTAAAATCGAGAAAAGTCCGTTGGTTACGCTAATGTTTACTGGAGTTGGGACGGCTGTTGTTCCCGAAGCGGTCCAAAGAGGCGTACCGCCGGAATCAGCTGAATAAATCGAAAATTTAATGGAATAAACACCATCTGCAACGTTAACACCACCGGATGTCAACAATCTTCCTTGATAATTTATAACTTTATTTATGCCATCGGCTGCCAATAAAGTATTTTGGGCAATGAATAAGCCCGGAACAAATATCAAAAATAAGCCGATAAAATATCGGATTTGCAATTTTAACGTACGCGATGTCCCTATATGCATCTTATTTGGAGGCATACACCTCCCATACCCACCATTCAAATATGTGGGACTGACGTATCGGTTAAGGAATTTGTGCGAAGACCATTAGGTTTCTTTTTTGCGAAACCATCACACAAATCAACATTCCTATACGCATTAATATCGTATCAGTTTTTGAAATCACCCTATATATAAAGAAAAAACGCTATTTCGCGTTTTTTCATACTGTGGATAAACTGTGACAATTATTTTTTAGCTTTAATTAGAGGTATATTTAAATTAACCATGGCTTCGTCTAAATTGCTCAAATCAATATCCGGAGAAGTAAATTTTTCATAACTCGGCTTTTCGGCAACAATATAATAAATGTTGCGTTTTACGAAAAAACCATATTTTCCGTTTTTATCGGTAATCTGCGTCTCCAGTAATTTATTGAATTTTTTATCAAAAATCCTAACAATTACATTTGCAAGCGGCTTTCTTGTACTGTTGTCAAAAGAAATACCCCAGCTCTTTGGTTTTATGGGCAACGCTATACGTTTAAAGAGCAGATATACGCCAATTTGGGCTAATAACAATAATGCCGTTGGCAGGCCAGGAGTAACGACCACTATCACCATGCCCAGAGGTATACCGCTAAAAGCTACGGCATGACGCGCTGATTTGGTAAATTTGCGCCATAAAATCATTCCTGGAGTTTCTACCGTGGTTACCGGATCCAGGGGAATATTCGGCGTTAAAACCGTATCGATTTTTAGTTCGATCCTGGCGCCATGGTATAAATCAACGAATTGAACGTCTTCGTTTTTATCTTTTAGGTATTGCGTGGGGAAAACATAACCCGGTTTTACCACTTCAATTATATAATTGCCGGGTTTGGCAAAAAATGCGAATCTACCGAATTTATCCGTAACGCGCGTTTGCACCGCCTGTCTGGTTTCAGAATGGATCAACCTGACAATAGCCAAATCTATAGGCATCTTTGTTAATGAATTAAAGACAACGCCCCATTTCTTTCTTCTTCTGCGTCCAAATAACAAAATCGGCTGGGTAAAAAGATACTGCAAATAGGCCAGCAAGTTAAATGCGGATAAAGTATTAGCTGTATTAATGAAAGATATCGCTAACAAAGATGGCCCGGCTACGTTATTTATCGCCTGTACAGCTGGGCTATCCATGAGTTCTCTGGCAACTTTAATGCCATAACTAACTTCTTTTGCGGCGTTTGTCGCAATATCTGATATTTGTTGTAATAAATTCTCTTGAGGTTGAATCTCTATTGGAATCGGTATTTTTATGATTGGGATCACTTCGTTAAAAACATTTCGCTCAACCGTTTTCGTTTCTGTGATTGATTTTCTATACCCTTCTTTAGTGATCTCTGCATAATACCTACCATTAGGAACTGTGTAGGCATATGAACCATCGGGCCTTGTATTCTGTGGTGACCCGTATGCAACCCATGTTCCACCGATTTCTCTGTAAAGTTGTACAACCACATCTGGAACTCCTTGTGAGGAAGGACCGGTTAATGTCATTTCAACGACCTGGCCGCCACCCTGTGAGACAAGCGTATTAATGCTTTGCACCGCTGTATTATTATCAAAAAGAACAATAACGACGGCTTGATAAGTTCCTATGGGAGGTGCGATGAAAGAACCTGAATAAGCCGTGCCTGCACCATTGGGCTGTAAAATATAAGTGGAGCCGCCTATGCTTAATGTAGCTTGATTAATTGATTGGCCCACGCCATTGATCGAAACCGTGGCAACTACTTGAGAGCCCGCTAAAACACCGATGTTACCCGATATATCCGGCGTAAGAAGAACGGTTCCGCCGGCACCATAATATTGTGCGGATATAGCTCCCGGCTGTCCCGGCGGAGGCGAAGGAAGGGGTATCACACCGGGAGGCAGGAGGGTCGTCGGCGGCACGACAGGCGGGGGTACGATCGGAGGCGTGGTAGTTGGCGGTAATACAGGCGGCGGGACTACCGGTGGAATAGGCGGGGTTGTCGTAGGCGTTACCGGCAAACCGAACGGCATAGCGTTGGCCAATGCTCCGGAAGCGAAATTACCATGCGTATCAAAAGCGAAAGCTCCGTAATAATAAGTCACACCGTTGGTCAGACCCGTATCCAGAGCCGTATTACCGACTCCGATAAATACTAAAGCGCCGTCAAATGGGTTGGTAGGAAAACCCCCCTCTTTACGTACTATCCTGGTACCTGCAAAATCCAAATCCGGTGGATTGATCCAATTCAAAGTTACGACCGTATCTCCTGGCGTAGCTCCTAAATTATATACATTGGCCGGCGGCGTAATATCATATATGGTCGTAAATGTAGCATCCGGACTGCTGGCAATGTTTCCTGACCCGTCGGATGACGATACGAAAAAGTGATAAAGCGTGTTTGGCGTAAGGCCGTTAAGCAGTATAGCGTGCGATAGAACATAGCCCAGCGAAGAGGAAAGACTGCCATAAGCCGTAGTCATCCCATAAGACACGAACGAAGTGGCTAACTCATTCGTGTCCCATGTAACCAAAGCCGATGTGTCGGTAATATTTACAACCTTGACATTACTTATAACCGGCGGGGTCGTGTCGCCTGCTGGCGGCAAAGTCGTAAAAGTATAATCTCCGCTAACAGCAATATTACCGGAAGGGTCTTGCGAGGATACGTCAAAATGATAAGTCGTGCCCGGTGAAAGTCCGGAAAGATTTAAAACATGGCTTAATACATCATTGGAATCAGAAACTGTCCCGCTTGCATAACTTGTCGTAAAACCATATTCCACCAGTGAAGAAGAGTTCTCGTTTGTCGTCCAGATAATCGTAACCGTACTGCTTGTGATATTAACAGCTTGTACGTTTGAAATGACGGGCGGCGCAGTATCGCCAGAACCTCCGCCGCCTCCGCTCGGAGGCGTAGTCGTGGCCGCGACCGTTGCCGTAACAGATACTGTGTCATTACCCACGATCGCTACGGCAAGACTATTCTCATCACCGAATGTTCCTCCGATCGTTATAAGCGCGGCTACCGGTACCGCGGGATTAACCAGCCTGTTTACTCCACCCACGGCATTTGTGCCGATCCTGATACCGATCATGTCGTTGAGCGGAACAGTGCCCGGTACCGCATTTGTCGGCGCTGTAAACGTGATATTCGTACCGGCTATCGACACCCCCCATACGCCGGCCGCCGGAACCGCCGCTAATACGTCCGTGCCTTCAAAACCCGTCACTGGTCCATGGAACAAATCAATATCTCCTATGCCAAGAGCGCCGAAAGTGAAATCCGGCAATGCCAAGGTAATAGTATCCGTTGGCGCATCCACGCCGGACGGGGTTTTAAAAACAATTTCATGATCAGCCGCTTCGGAAACTTTTTGCCTGGATAATGAATCGCTGGCGGGTTGAGCTTTAGCCGCAAAAACCGAGGATGAGGTAATGGACGACGCAAAAACCACGACACAGAGCGTCGTGGTTAAAACGCGCCGAACAGCTTTAATAAACAGCCTCATCAATTATCTTGCTCCTCCCCGTCAAAAACCCCGGGTCTGATTATTTTTGGACCTTGCCTAAAGCTGATTTGACGATCAACTTGTTGTATCCTTTAAATAACACGATAAGAAGGAGTAGCAAGGTTAAAGCAACGACTGCCAGTCTCCACGGAAACACCCAGAAACTTACTGTGGAATTCATTTTCTCGCCTCTGTTGCCGTAAAGTATCTCGGCATTAGCCTTATATTTTCCTATGCCGAACCCCTTCCATTCAGCTGCCAGTTCCTGAAAAAAGCCTTTCGGTCCTTCGGTTTCTTTCGGACCCCAGGTGGAATAAACTTTTCTGATGCTGTTGGGCAAAACCCGGCTGTCATTTGGATTTACCGGAATGCTTGCAACTTTATTGCCGAATAAATTATTTATAGCGATATTGCCGCTTGGTTTTAAATGCACGTTCCCTTGATTTTTAACCCGTATCTCAAAATCCACGGGCAGGCGGTTGAGAAACCCGTGCCTTGATAAAACTTTAAAAGATTCAACATCAGCGCTTTCTTTGATATCTCCGTTGACATTGACCAGAAACAAAACTCCGGTCTTGGCGCCTACGCCCACGGCTGTATTGTTTTCCGTATCCGGCGTGGTTGAAAAGAATACTGATGCGTAATGGCCTCCCGGTTCGGCATCATCCGGCAACTTGATCATCCAGTTAAAATCTCCGCTTTGACGGGCATCCAAGGTAAGTGATTTTTGATCTAAATTCATCCAGGACACAAGACCTGAAATATCTTCTTCGGGCAGATACTCTTGTTTGCCTTCTTCTCCGACCGCTACGAAATTCTGGACCGACAGATAATATGTCTGCCGCTGATCCGAGTCATTGGTCACACGTATCGCATCCTGCGTAGACGCTCCGGGGTCAAGCGTATAATCAAACAAAACCGGAGAGATGGTTATGGCCATGGCCGCTTTTGGTGCAATGGTCAATAACATGCCCAGCAGACATAGAAAAAAGAGCTTGTTTAATGACTTCATAAAATTGTTAATCATATGGAATATTAGTTCTGCATCCCTGTTCCGGATCAATACCGGAACAGAGGGCTCAACCAATGTTCTTCAGGTTAGAATGTTGCTGTAACCCAATAGAAAATCGTATGGCTATACAAGCCGGCAGGCGTGCTGACAGAGATGGCCGCCGCATGCGTTACGAGCGAAGTCGTAGTGAGCGAAGCCGGGGTTTCTGTTTTAAACGGCGCGCTGTAAGACATAAAGTCTACGCCAGCTCGAAGAATTGGAATCGGGGATGAATCCGTGTCGAAGGTATATGGACCCGCCGAATCTTCTACTACCGGCTGATCATAATCACCAACGCCGCTACGACCACCAGTAGATGCTCCGGTAAACACCTGAATACCATAAGCTTCGGTGCCTGCGGAAAATGCGACATTATCCCCAATATCCGTCATAGTTGCATTACCGGATGAATTAAGAGCCTCATCCGCACCCATCTTTACACCGAATCCATTCGCCGCAT
The DNA here is from genome assembly GCA_043818395.1 of Patescibacteria group bacterium. GTDB lineage: Bacteria > Patescibacteriota > Patescibacteriia > 2-12-FULL-60-25 > 2-12-FULL-60-25 > JBDRFZ01. The sequence goes on along the minus strand of JBDRFZ010000001.1, from coordinate 48,305 downwards.
TAGTGGCAATACGTAACCGGTATGAACAGGTAGAGACACTTTCACTATTCAAAGTACCCAAAGCGCATACGTTGGTATCCCCTGTATCAGCCGAGTCCTTAATGGAAAACGACAGGGTTACCGGCACACTGGCCGTTACTTCCACTTGATTACCACCATTGGCATAGAATAATGCCGCGCCGAAATCAACCGGAGACGATGTGAATATCGCGATCGAGTAATTTCTGGCCGTGGCGTCAAATGTAAGCTGCGTACTAGTGACTCCGAATATAACATCGTCGCCTGAACCATCATAATCGGTCTGATCTATTAACGTGTAAGTAATACTGCAATAATCTTGTGCCACTATACAGGACGATGTCGTATATTGAGTATCTATAACAGTATCGCCGTCAATATCTAACAACATCCCCGAAGACGTAACATCTGTCATTACCGGTTGAACGGTAATGGTTATAGTCGTGCCTGTTACATAGACGGCGCCAGCACTCCTTTCCCAAGTAACGCCATTGATTAAAGGCGACGTAGAACTTTCTTTATTCTCTAAATCTACTGTAACACCTTCAGCTCTTACTGGCATGGCTGTCAGCATAGTACTCAAGGTTACCGATATAATTGCTATTTTTGATAATAATTTTTTCATATTTATTTAATTTTTTGAATGGCCACTTTTCATGAGTTCGTGACCAAGACGGATTAATACCTTCCCCCTCATGACGAGCAAAGTATCAAGCCGCACCCAAATTAATGGGTCCGCTCTTCTCTGTCATTTTTTAGGTGACTATGACAGATCGACCTTTTTTAAAGAACGGCGGATAGACATGTTGTTTCATATATAATCGTCGCCCTTCAAATCAATAATTTGCAGTTAAAGTGTAAAAAACGGATTGCGAATAATTACCGGCCGGAGTTGAATTAGAAATTGATATTTTATAAACCAGTCCCACTCTTTCTTCTATTGATGCTGTAGTTGTTGAATACTGAATCTCCTGCGGCAAAGTTGTGAAAGCATGATCAGACCCCGTACTTGTTGCGCTTGATCCGTATGTTTGCCAGCCGTATTCTTCTGAACCGATTGTCACGGCACCATCAGAGACATTTTGTAAATTTGTAGTCCCGTACCTCAAATCATCATCCGTATTTACGTACACCGTGTACCCGTTTACTGCATTAGATGTAACTCTTGTTCCGGTTAATGAAGTTTTTGCTATTGAGTTTGTCAAAGTACCAAATGCCACAGAATTACCATTAATGCGGTATACGAAATCATCTCCGCCTCCAGGATTCAAACTTAATGAACCTGGTACACCATCCCATTTATCAACTGTTATCACTGTACCGGTAATATCCGTAATTTTCCCAATTGCTATCAATTGAGACAATCCAACATCTTCAACCACTCCGATTATATCACCTACGCTAAAACCGGATGCACTTGAAACCGTCACACTTATCCCCACATTATCAAACACTGAATATGATACAGCAGAATCAGGCTCTTGTGTACCAATTCGAAATGTCAAGTATGTTTCATCCTTATCTCCGGTTCTATAACCGGCGCTAAGTGTATAGTTCGAACTCGTAGTATAACCCGTAGCCTGTTCTCCGATCGTGTCGTGTAGATTGTAGTTGGTTGATGTTGCAATATCCAAACCGCCGGAATTAATGGAATCCCAATTAACCCGGTAATTAGTGCTTGTCATGGCTCGTACGAAACCACAAAAAACAAAAAATCCGCCGAAAAATATTAAAATAAAAATATTTAAGGGTTTCCTCATGCTTACATAATACCTTTTCTATAATAATTATAAAAATTGATATTAATAATAGTTTCGTAAAATATCTTTATTTATGTTTCACGTGAAACAAACTTTATCAATTTAAAACGCCAAAACGTAAGGAGTAGCCATCTTTCTCAAATTTTTAAAGATCATTTCATTCTCACGACGTATTCTATTATAATAATTCTCCTTCCCATGCGCAGTCCATTCTATTCTTATTATTATCTGAGTATCTCACGTTACTTCTACCAGTTGCGCTAGCAACGATTCTTGCGGAGTATGCGATTGAGAACTATTGCACTTCCTCTCACGATTTCCTCTTACAATCGAGGAAGTCAAGCGAGACTGAAACCTAGCCATTTATTTGTCCAAGGCTCAAATAAGCTCTAGCTTTCCTATAAATAAAGAAGAGCGAGAATAAAATGATCTTTAAACGGAACTAAGATCTGTTTTAACTCTCTTCTATTTTATAATTGTTTCACGTGAAACAATCAACTATTTATAACATTGTAATGTTTCACGTGAAACATTGTGTTAAATTGTAAAATTTACGTATTTTTAGCATAAAATTGTTCAAATAACTAAAATCTAAATGTTTTTTGCTAAATCCAAGAAAATCTCTAGCTAGCTGAGCTACTAACCCAAAAATGTTTCACGTGAAACATTTACAATTGAAAAACTCAAATTTCTTATTTCTAGATCAAATTGTTTCACGTGAAACATTTTTTCTATTCCTGAAAACCCCGTATAGAGGTTATGATAGAGAGTATGACTGCCGCAGAATATAGCCTGAATCCGGGGAAGATTAGAAACATCGGTTAAGTGAAGACGGAACCCTGGGATGAGGTCATTATTGAGTGTAATGGAGTTAATAATTAAGTAATTGTTTCACGTGAAACAATTACTACTTAAAACTCAAAGTTTCTTTTTACTAGATCGAATTGTTTCACGTGAAACAATTAACTTAATTTAAAAAATGATGTTAATTATTAACAAAAACAATAATTCTTAAAATATTATCTTTTGATAAGTTTAAAGAGGTTTAACCTCGAAATCCATTATTTACACCGGAAAGTTCTATTTCTGACTTCAGATAAAAAAAACCAAAAAAACTCTTTTGATTGGCGAGGAGGGATGGTTGCATCTCCGTGTAAAACGTGGCCTGGCGCCACGCGAGATTCCGGAATCCGAGCCAAAAAAAGTACCCGGCATGCCACTTCGCTCGCGAGTGACGTGGCGTGGAATGTAAAAGCCACTGTTGTGCAGTGGCTTTTACATGGTGGACCGAGAGGGACTCGAACCCTCGACCTCTGCAATGCGAATGCAGCGCTCTAGCCAGCTGAGCTACCGGCCCAAAATGTTTCACGTGAAACAATTTTAATAAAACTACTGTCCCTGAAAATCAGGATAAGAACAAAAACCGATAAAATAATGAACAGTGGTGTCCCCAGGAGGAATCGAACCTCCATCCAGAGCTTAGGAGTCTCTTGTTCTTCCATTGAACTATGGAGACATGGGTCGTAAAACTAATATAGTAAATAAAATATCCTTATTTTACGCCAAAAATATTACATCTTAATACGCTAATAGTCAAAACCAACTTTAATCTTGACGTGTGACGTAAAAATGCGTAAAGTTATGCGACTATATGCCGAATAAACATGCAGCCATTAAGGACTTGCGAAAAAACAAGAAGCGAGCAATTGCTAATAAACGAATTAAGACTCTCACTTCTAAACTTTTTAAAGACAGCTCAAAAATGATCGAGGCTGGTAATTTAGCGGAAGCAAGGGATACCATGAAAAAATTCCAACAGATATCTGATAAAGCCGCCATGCAAAATATTTTTTCAAAAAATTATACTTCCAGAAAAAAATCAGTACTAGCAAAAGCCCTAAAAAAGAAATCCGAAATAAAATAAAAAAATCCTCCTCTACGGAGGATTTTTTAAATCAATGATTCTATTTCATTACCGGAAGCCAAACCGATTCGTGAAGCGCGTAAAGCTTTGATTGATTTAACAAGCCTGGTTTCTACTTCTTTAATCTTCATTTGTTTCATTTTTTTTACCACAAACGGATGTACGCCGTCCGAAAATCCATCTCTAACTCGGATGAATGATCGGATTTGATTCAACATTAAAATAACAGCTGACTCATCTTTTAAATTTAAAAGCTTCTGCCGTGATCCCTTTTTTTCCAATAAAAAATCTTCTATAACTCCAAAAACCGTTAGATTAGTTCCCTTATTATTAACACTTACCGCTTCGGAATAAGCCGCGTGCTTAATTAGTTCTTGTTTTACAAACCAAGAATCACCATCCGCACAATCTGCAATCTCTATGGCAATTTTTTCTGAAACTCCTAATTTTTGCGCTTCTTGCTTTACCCATTTCAAAAAGTCGAATGTTTTTAAAACCGAGAAACTATAATGAAACAGGGGAGCCGGTTTTAATGTTTCCATAATTTTGTCAGACGGCGGTTCATCTTCTACGGTTAAAAAAACCGTCTGATCACCGTCAATTTGTAATTTTGAAACCAACATTCGAACTTCAGCTATTTTCAATGTTTTCAGAATCCCATCGGAACGAATCAATTTTTTATTAGTGAAAAGCGAAGGCGTTCCTATATTTGAAAAAATAGTCTTAACGTCCTGGCCGTCCGTATTAATAAAAGTCGATAAAGAACCAGGGTCATGTTTTTGCTTAAAAGCAGACATTAATTCACGCGCTTTTTCCCTTGCGCGATATGTGTCGGGTCCTGAACAAACAATAATCATATCCCAATCCTAGCTTAATAAAATCAGCAGGGGAAGGTGCATTAAAAAACCCCGCTTGACCTACGGATGTGAGATTTATATCCGTGACAAAACGGGGCTGTTGGTCCGACGATTGGACCGAGGGGGGATGCTATGTGACTATCACTTCGAACCGCTAACTGCGCAACGTTTCGTAGCGAGTTGTATTTCAATCCTCTCAAGTTCCGCGAGATCGTGACGCGCGGATTCAGGCACAGTATCCATGCCCATGCCCCTCGAGAGATTGCCGTTCGTAATTGGAACCGCTCGGAAAGGCGAAACGCGGCTCGCGCGCGCACGGGCCTTAATCTTCTCGATTAAGCGATCCCGAACTCTGTGAAGATTGCAGCCGGCCAAAAAATCGACTGCTATGATAAGTGGCATGGTTACAAGCGCACCTATGAGCATAAATGGTACCAGGATCAACTTTGGTTCCGATAGAACTGCGATAATATAGAACCCGCAGATCCAACCCGAGACGATCGAGGCAAGGCCCCAGTAAGTCGCCAACATGGCATCGTATGCTTCACTGCTCAACCCAATGGTGTGAACCATTAGGATGATCGGACAAGCGAATACGACCGTGACGGCCAGTACTTTCAGCCAATTCTTAAAAGTGATGGGGTTGTTTTCTTCTTTGTCCACTCGCCTCTACCTCGCAAAGCTCTAACCTTTCCTCATGCCAGCACCATACCGGGCAATTGGATCGGCAACAAAATATTTAAATCTAAGGAACGACTAAATATACTATTTTTTGATGAAAATGTCAAGGGTTTTCAAGTTTTCTCCATCTCATCCCAGTTCTTTCCGAATTTTGCATCAACAACAAGCGGTACGCCTATCTTCTCTACGTTCTGCATTAAATCAACGATCTTCGGCGCTACTTTCTTAACTTCTTCAGCCGGCACTTCGAACACAAGCTCGTCATGAACCTGGAGTAGCATGCGCGTCTTTTCCGAGATCTGCGGAAGTACTTTTGAAATATTTATCATAGCTAATTTTATCAAATCTGCGGACGTTCCCTGGACCGGCATGTTGATGGCCATGCGTTCGGCCGCGGCGCGAATTTCTGGTCGCGGGGAATTGATGTCTGCCATGGGTCTGCGACGACCAAAAAGAGTTTCCACGTAACCCTGCGCGTGCGCCAAGGCTTTAGTGTTTTCAAGATATTCTCGCAGACCGGAGTAAGCGTGAAAGTATTCATCTATAAATCTTTTTGCTTCATCGAACCTGATACCTGCCGACTTGGCGAGACCCTGCGGCCCCTGGCCGTAGATAATGCCGAAATTTATTGCCTTAGCAGATCGTCTCTGATCTTTGGTTACTTTATCCAGCGGGATATCCCAAATCGCGGCGGCTGTTGCAATATGAATGTCTGTACCCGAATTAAAAGCTTCGAGCATTTTCTTGTCTTTTGCCAAAGCCGCGACTACGCGAAGCTCGATTTGAGAATAATCGCATGAAAGCAGTACAGAGCCTTTCGGTGCTATAAAACCGCGACGAATTTTGCGTCCAAGTTCGGTTCTGATCGGAATATTTTGTAAATTTGGGTTGGTGGAAGAAAGGCGCCCGGTAGAAGTCACGGCTTGGTTGTAAGTCGTATGCACCCGGTCTTCGGCGTCCGCTAAATTCGGGATCGCTTCAACGTATGTAGAAAGTAATTTTGCGACTTCACGGAACTCGGAGATCTTTTCTATAATCGGATGTATGCCTTCCAGCTTCTCCAGTTCCGGTGCAGCTGTCGAGATCCCTGTTTTACCTCGCTTAATTCCCTTGGTCGGAATTTCTAAAACCTCAAAAAGCACGTGCCCTAATTGCTGCGGCGAAGCTGGATTAAAGGCTTCTCCTGCCAGCTCTACCATTTCTTTTTCCAGTCTGTTTTTAACTTCGCGAAAATCATCCGCAAGTTTTTTAAAATATGGACGATCGATCGCGATCCCGGCATCTTCCATCAAGGCCATGACCGGAATGAGCGGCGTCTCAAAACGCGCCATGAAATGCTCCAACTTCCGTTCCGCAAGTTCCCTGGATAAGACAGTGGCGAGATCCCTGATAGCATCGACTTCATGGAGCGGCTTATTTTCATCGTCCGCAATCACCCGGCCGAGACGCGCCGCGGCTAAAGAGGGGAGATCATGTCCGCCTTCACCGGCCGCTAAAAGGTAAGATGCGATCTCTGTATCAAAAAATAATCCCCGAGCTTCATATCCTCCGAACTTGGCCCAGTGCCAAAAATCTTTCAAACCATGACCGGTTTTTTTTATTTCTTCGCGAGTCAGCAAATCTCTTAAAGCCATGACGATTTTTTTGTCCTGAAGATGGGAAGTGGATAATAAAACCGTAATTTTTTCGAGACCAAGCGCTATAACCGGGATATCAGCAAAAAGTGAAGCTTGCGGGGCAAAAACAGGACGGACAATTGCCAACTTCTGTTTCACGGCTTGATCCAGATATTCAAGCGCCTTATCTATCGTTGGCTTACCGACGTGTTGAGATTCTAAATGATTGAGTTTTTTTTCCACTATTTCTCCCGGATTTTTCTCTACATCTTTCGTCTTGGACGGACCAGGTATTTTTTTCTCGTTCGTGGTTTGGCCTAAAAATCTAGCGAGTAGAGTTTTAAAACCAAAACGCAGAAGTAATTGCTTGACCTCATTATCATCTATCGGATGGCGAACCAAATCCTTAATTTTCACCTTTATCGGCGCATCACTCATGAGTTTAACCAAGGCATGCGTCCTCATGGCATCTTTTTCACCGTTTAAAAGTTTTTCGCGTACTGACTTCGTGAGATCGCTTTTTTCATTATGCGCGGCTTTAAAAATTCCTTTTAAATTTTTGAATCTTTTCACCAAATCCGTAGCTGTTTTTTCACCTATGCCGGTTACGCCTTTTAGGTTATCAGAAGCATCGCCGCGCAAAGATTTAAAATCAACCATCTGATCGGGCGTAAGACCCAAAATTTCAACTAATGTTTTTTCATCATAAACAACGGTTTCGCTTACCCCTTTTTTGAAAGACATGACATTGATTCGCTGACCGATAGCCTGAAACATGTCGCGGTCGCTCGTCAGAATAGTCACGTCCGTGTCATTGGCGGCCAATATCTTTGCGATGGTCGCCAAGAGATCATCGGCCTCATAACCGTCTAATTCAATATTACTTCCACCTAAAACTTCGACAACGTCCTTGGTCGGCGCAACCTGATCATAAAAAGCCTGAGGCTGTTCCTCGCGCTGTGCTTTATACTCGGGCGCCATTTCATGTCTGAAGGTAGGTGCCGCCGTATCCCAGCACACGGCCAAGTAATCAGGTTTTTCAGCTTGGAGGATTTTTAAAAGCACCGAAGTAAAACCGTAAACAGCATTTACCACCTGTCCTCCGGGCGCGGTTAAAGGCGGCAAAGCATGCCAAGCCCGATGAAGCAGGGCGTTGGCATCAATAATCAAAGCTTTGGTTTGTTGTTTCTGGCTCATGAGCTACACGGTAACCCATGGCATAAAATTCTTAAAGCGCCTCTTTGACCTGTTTTATTATCGCGATATCGAGTTTCAAATCCTTGGCTTTTCTAGCTTCGCCCCTGCTACCCCGCCTATCCCACGCGCCAACCCGATATCTCTTTGCTTTTAAAAAAGAAATCCTACTGGGTGTTAAAACCATGAGCGGAAATGCGATGGCCCATGGTTCCATGTTTTCAATAATCGTCCAAAGACTTTTTCCGCGTAATGGAAAAGGCCATCTTGCTATTAATAACATAAGCTTAATATCAGGTAATTGCTCTTTGATCGAAATTAATGTGTTTTTATTAAAAGACGAAATAATTGTTCGTTCTCGTAGCGAAGTGCTTGTTTTGAGTTTAGAAATAAGCGCTTCTGAAACGTTGCGGTGCTTTACTTCAATATCCAAAATAGCCGGTGCATGAATTACCGACGTTACTTCATCTAATGTCGGAACTCTGCCCCCATAACGTAAAGGTACTTTAGAAATCATTCTGGCTTCTAACTCCGAGACCCGGTGCGCGTCTCCGGCGATTCGATGTAAATTTGTATCATGAACAACAATGGGCTGTCCGTCCCTGGAAAGACGAAGATCAAACTCTATGCCGTCTGCACCTGATCGCAACGCATCATTAAAGGCCTCAATCGTATTTTCCGAGCATTGTTTAGATGAACAACCCCTATGAGCGAATATAAGCATTATAAAAAATGGAGGCCTGGGCGGGAATCGAACCCGCGATAAGGGTTTTGCAGACCCTTGCCTTACCACTTGGCGACCAGGCCACGTCGTTCACGAACGACGTGGCGGGCCATCACCTGATCCACGTTATTCGTTATTTGCGACGGCAAGAATGTAGCAATCACGGATGATTTTGTCGAGACTTATCATTAACTAATTAAACATAAAAACGTGCCTTGGCACGTTTTTATGGGGATTAATTTTATAGGATTAATTTAGAATTTCGATTTTTACATTTCTTACGCCCCACGCTCTGGCATCGGTCTTGGTTAACATCCAGATATCTACACGAACGTTATAACGAGCGTTCATGCGATCATGAACTTCAAACACTTTATCACCGAAATATTCCGGAATACGGATACGTGTACCGAACTTAAGAAAGTTTGCGGCCACGATACCGTCACGCACCTGCGTGCCATTAGCCGTCACAAACGGCGTAGAATCACACTCACGGGGGTCGGAAGTATAAGCCGATGTAGGAACAACCATGGTCCTTACAGCCTGCTCGGATGAATGTTCCGGCAATGTTTCCAAATCCGCTGAATTAGCCGAACTCCACTTCTTTTTCGAAGTTTTTGTTTCTGATACTTTGTTCGATTCTATTTTGTTAATTGGTTTTACGACAATCGGTACTTTTAAAGTAGCTTCGCTCGAATTGTCATTTACGCTCAAGACCTGCGTTCCAGTTGTAACGCTGGGTAAAAACTCCATGGCCTCGGCCGATTGAACTTGCGAACTGGTTAATACCAGAACCATAACAACTAAAATGATCAATCTGCGCTGAAGGCTGGTTAATTTAGCTGAATTGAAGAAAATGCTCATAGTTTAGCCAAGAATTGGTATTATTTCCTTTACCTCTTCCAATTCTAGACGAATAAGTAAACCATATTTGCCTGTTTTTGTCAAGGGGTATACCCTATTTTTACTGATAACATAGCCAAAAAAATAAACCATTTCTTATGCCGATCAAACAATTATTAGAAAAAATAAGGCACGAGACAAGACAGCTTCAAAAATCCAAAGCATCACGTTGGAAAATCATTAAAAAAACTCTGATTACGATCGCTGTAACAGGTTTGGCCTTATTTTTAATAATAGCTTTCGGATTAACCATGGTTTTAGCCTGGATATCGCGCGATCTCCCTGATCCCAACGCGCTCATGTATCGCGACATACCGTTGACCACCAAAATTTATGATCGCACGGGAAATGAACTTTTATACGAAATCCATGGTGATGAAAATCGCTCCCTTATCCAAATCAAAGACCTGCCGACTTACGTACCGGCAGCTACGGTTGCCATAGAAGATAAAAATTTTTATCAACATCATGGCATAGACTGGTTAGGCTTGATTCGTGCTTTTATTAAAAATACTCTGACTGGAAAAAGAATTGGGGGAACATCCACTCTCACGCAACAGTTTGTAAAAAATGCCATCCTAACAAATGAACGCTCCTACGAAAGAAAGTTAAAAGAAATCCTTCTTTCACTCCAGATGGAGCGAGTCTTCACTAAAGATCAAATACTTCAACTTTACTTAAACGAAATCCCATACGGTTCAACTATGTATGGCGTAGAATCTGCGGCTCGTGGTTATTTTGGAAAACCTGCCAAAGACCTAACTCTGGATGAAGCCGCTCTGCTTGCCGCTCTGCCACAAGCGCCGGATATTTATTCACCGTACGGTACGGGTTCAAGAGGTGATAACAGAGATTTATTACTTGGTAGACAAAAATACATTCTCAATCTAATGGCAGATCAAGGCTACGTCACAAAGGAGCAATCCGAAGAGGCAAAAACTGTTGATACTCTAAAAAAGCTAGTGCCTAAGAAAGTAGGAAATATCAAAGCCCCCCACTTCGTGATGTACGTCCGTTCTCAGCTCATAGAAAAATACGGGCAAAATGTCACAGAAAGAGGCGGGTTGAAAGTTATTACCAGTCTTGACTGGGATAAACAACAAATCGCCGATGACGAAGTAAAGAAAGGCGTGGAAAATAGGGGTAAGGATTATAATTTTACCAATGCATCGCTCGTCGCTATAGACCCCAAAACAGGACAGATTATTTCCATGGTCGGTTCAAAAGATTTTTTTGACGCTGAAAACGACGGCCAGGTAAACGTTGCGTTGCGTGATAGGCAGCCCGGTTCCTCATTCAAGCCAATCGTCTACGCAGCCGGTTTTATCAAGGGTTATACCCCGGAAACAACACTCTGGGACGTAAATACTACTTTTAAAACGGAGATTAAAAATTACGAGCCAAAAAACTACGATTTTAAAGAGCACGGTCCAGTCTCCGTACGATCTGCTCTCCAAGGATCCCTAAATATACCGGCTGTTAAGATGCTTTATTTGGTCGGTGTGGGACGCGTACTCGATCTGGCCGAACAAATGGGTTATTCCACTTTTGGAGACAGAAGCCGATTTGGTCTTTCATTGGTTCTAGGCGGTGGCGAAGTAAAACTTTTGGAACACACCAATGCCTACGCTGCTTTTGCGAACGAAGGAAAACAAGAACCCTTGACCACCATACTTAAAGTAGAAGATTCCAAGGGCAAGGTTCTCGATGAATGGAAACAAGGTGAAGGCAAGGAAGTTCTCGATGTTGATACGGCGCGTCGTATTTCTGACATACTTTCAGATAATGGTGCCCGCGCTTATGTTTTTGGCTCAAAAAATTATCTAACCTTGCCAGACAGGCCAGTAGCCGCAAAAACCGGCACAACCAATAATTTCCACGATGCCTGGACGCTAGGCTACACACCTTCTCTGGTCGCAGGCGTCTGGGTGGGTAATAACGACAATACAGAAATGAAAAACGGCGCAGACGGCTCAAAGATTGCAGCGCCGATATGGCAGGGATTTATGAAACGTGCCTTGGATAAAACACCGGTTGAACGATTCCCGGCACCAGCACCGACTAATGCCAATAAACCAGTTCTCTTGGGAAGAGCTTACGAAGTAAAAATAAAAATAGACAAGGCCAGCAATAAACGCGCCACCGAGCTTACCCCCCCGGAATTAGTTGAGGAACGAAGTTACCGCGAGGCGCACAATATTCTTTGGTATCTTGATAAGGACGACCCGCGCGGACCAGTACCAACTGATCCGACGCAAGACCCTCAATTCTGGAACTGGGAAAATGCGGTTCAGGCCTGGGCCAGTAAAACAACCTGGAATGCAACCAGCACTCCGCCCACCGAATACGACGATGTTCATGTGTCCGCTAACAAACCAAGCGTGAGCATTGTTTCCCCAAACAACCAGACTACTTTAAATTCCCGCTCTTTTGATGTGAACGTCAACGCTTATTCTCCGCGACGCATCACCCATATAGATATTGTATGCGAAGGAATAGTCATTGGTTCGAAAATTTTCGAACCTTGGATTATTCCAAGCTTACTACCCAATAGTATAGAAAAGGGGTTTCATGATATTTCCGTGAATGCCTATGACGATGTCGGCAACATAGGAACTGCTGTTATTACCATTAATTTGATAGCGGAATCGGCTCCGCCATCACTTAAAATTACGGATCCGATAAACGGTTTTGCAGCTTCTTCGACAGCCTTTCCTGTATCCGTCTCTATTATTACTAGCGACATTACCAATGCAAAAAAAATAGATCTATATATCCAGACAGCTGACGGTTCGACCCGGCTCTTAGGATCAGAAATATCACCAACTTCAAACCAGCTGGAGTTTCAATGGAATTACAATCCAGGCCCAGGAAAAGTAAAAATTTTCCCCGTCATGGTCCATACCGATGATTCAACCACAATAGGTGAACAAATTACGGTCAAGATTGAATGAACCTATAACGAGTTTGTTTACATTTAGTAAAATCTATTGCCTAATAGGCATGACTACGTATTTATATTCTTCGGTAGCTGAGTCCGGTAAAACTAAAACCGGACTCATGGAATCAATCTGTTTAATTCTGATTTTCTCGCAAGACATCGCGGCCAAGCCATCGCTTAAGTAGCGATAGTTTAAAGTAACGGTGTTCTCTACGCCAATTACCTCTCCCTTTAAAATAGTCTTAGTTTTACCGGTCCCCTGATCAGCAGATGCGACAGTACAGGTATTATTGGCGGGATCTAGGGTTAATTGAATATCAAACAAACCTTGTTTAGAAAATAAACTAGCCGCTCTGACCGCCTTTTGAAAATCAATCCTCGTGATTAGAGCCTCGGTTTTAAAGGCTTGGGGGATTATTTGTTGATAATCAGGAAAAGATCCTTCTATTAGCCTCGTAATAAGTTCCACACCTCCAAAAGTCATTACCATCTGATTTTCTGCAAACGATAAAGTTACATTATCAGGAATACCCAGCTCATCCTTATAACTGCCCAGGATTCTTGAAATCTCGAGCAAGGCTCGCGCTGGAACAATAAACTTCGCTTCTCCCTTACCCTCAGAATAAGAGAGGCATTTTTCTGCTAGACGATATGAATCCGTTGCCGCAAATAAAACCCTGTCTTTCCCATCATCTTTACTAAAAAAACAAGCGATACCAGAAAGCTCTGGGCGTGATTCCGAATTTGAAACTGCAAAAACAACCTGATCAATCGCATGTTTCAAATCAGTCACTTTGAGCTTATAAGAACCGTTAATATTTATCTTTGGCAAAAGAGGAAATTCACTTGCCGGCATACCTCTTAAAACCGTTTCCTGTTCTTCGGATTTAATTTCCAGGCCATCATCTTTTAAGACCAGTTCAACCTTACCGCTTGGCAAAAGTGAAACAAAATCTAAAAATAATTTTGCAGGTACACTATATTCTCCGTCCGTTTCTATTTTTCCTCTTAAAAGACAATTAACCGCTATTTCAAGATTCGTGGTTGATAGCTTTAAAGAACCGGCTTCTGTTTTTAATAAAACATTATTTAAAACCGGCAAGTTAATATTTTTACTGGTTATATGTCCGACTACGGATAGACTTTGCATTAAGTTTTCTCTTGTACAAGCAAAATACATATTCATCTCTGGCCCAGGTATTTCATGGGTAATTAATTATTACAAATGATATAAAAAATTAGTAATAGCAGTAGTAGGTCCTGTGGAAGAAGGGGAAAGGTCGAAATTAAAGTATTTATATTGGTGTTTTTGGTTCTTTTTATTCACCCTTTTTGTTCTTAAGCTGGGTTTTTATATGTACACAATGTTGATTAAATACCGGTAAATAATTTTGTACCTTTTTGGTAACAGCTTTCATCGGTACTTTTCCACAGGTTTATACAGATTCAATTGCGGCATAAAGCTTCTCTCTTAAGATCGCTAAATCGCGTTTTAACTGCTCATCTACTTTTACCAGGCCCGTGATTTTATTGCAGGCGTGGAGTGCGGTTGTGTGGTCTCTTCCTCCCAGATGATTGCCTATGGCCGGGTAAGAACATTTAGCTTCCTCGCGCAGTAAATACATGGCAATCTGACGCGGGTAAGCCAGACGTTTTTCCCGGCTCTTACCGAGCATTTCATCGTAGGTTATGTCGTAGTAAGAAATTACAGCTTCTATTAACCTGCGTGGCGTCAGAGTTCGTTTTGGGATGTTTGGTATGTAGCTTTGTAAAAGAGTTTGTACGGTTTCGAGTGTCGCTTGCGTATTTTTAAACTGGTGGTAAGCAATAATTTTATTCAAAGCGCCTTCTAATTCACGGACGTTCGATTGGATGGTTCCCGAGATGTAGCGAAGTATTTCAGGACTTAGATTTACGTTTTTTTCTTTAGCCTTGGATTCAAGAATAGCGATCCTGGTTTCAAAATCCGGATTTGATACGTCGGTTATCATTCCCCATTCAAACCGCGACAGAAGTCTTGATTCCAATGCCTGGATATCTTTAGGTGATCTGTCCGAAGTAATAATGATTTGTTTATTGTTTTGATGTAGGGCGTTAAAAGTATGAAAAAATTCCTCCTGTGTACTTTCTTTGCCTCCGATAAATTGGATGTCATCGATTAAAAAAACATCAATATTACGGTATGTATCTTTGAATTCCTTTCCCCGGCCGCTACGAATTGCTTGGATGAAATCATTGGTAAAGCGTTCACAGGTCACGTAAAAAATCTTTTTATCCTGCATTGTTGCCTGAATGTGGTGTCCGATTGCTTGTAAAAGATGGGTTTTTCCCAGGCCGGAACCCCCGTAAATAAACAAGGGATTGTAAGTTTCGCCTGGCTTTGCTGCCACAGCTATGGCCGCCGCATGGGCTAATTCATTGGTTTTTCCAACAACGAATGAGTTAAAAATGTATTTTGGGTTCAGGCCAACATCTGATTTTGTAGCGGCCCGCTGTTGTTCTGCGTCGAAATTTGATGGTTCGTTAAAAATTTGATGGCTTGATTCGATATGTTCAGAAAACTGCTCTAAAGGTGTTGTATTTTTAACTTCTACGCGATATACGACTTCACGGACTCCGTTAGAAGTTACGCTTCTAAGGGCGCGGACAATAGCTTCATGATACTTTTTTTCCAGCCAGGCCTTGGTGAATGTGTTTGGAACGGAGATAACTATACGTCCATTTTCTAATGAAGAAATGAATGTATTTTTAAACCACGTTGTAAAATTGGCCTTGGAAAGCGAAAGTTCTAACTCGCCAAGCGTAGCACGCCATATCTCATTAAAATCCATATTTGTATTGAAATGATATAGAGATATCAACAGCAGGTAAAGTATATGTCAATCATGTGGACAGAAAGTGGATAAGTTAATTAGCTTCTTGTCAAAAATTGATAAATTTGTCATTATTATGTCAGTTAAGATTAAAATTGACGCAAATGCCCAAAAGAACATATCAGCCAAAAAAGCGTCGTTATGTGAAAGTACATGGTTTTCGCTCAAGAATGAGTGAAAAACAGGGACGAAAAGTACTTTCCAGACGTCGAGCCAAAGGCCGAAAACAGATCGCAGTTAAGAAAGCCAGATAAATACTGAAAATCCCGCCAAGGGATTTTCTTTATATATGTTGCCGCGAGCAAAAAGACTGACAAAAACCCGTGATTTTATGAAGCTTGCCGTGCAAGGAAGGCCGGTTTTTGGGCCTTTTGCGACCCTTAGGGTCAGAAAATTAGCAAAGGGTGAAACCAGGATAGCTTTTATTACCTCAACCAAAGTTTTTAAGAAATCTGTTGACAGAAACCGTGCTAAACGCCGTATGCGTGCGGTTTTAAGGGTTTTATTACCAGAGATTCCGGAAGGTTTGCATTTATTATTTATTCTCAAACCGGAAACGAGAGACGTTAAATACGATCTTTTAGTCGATGAAGTTAGACGGTTATTATCCAAGATCCCGGAAGCCTTAACCAAACCCGCTAAAATATCGACCAGAGGATCAAAGTTTTTGAAAAAATACCCAACACCCAAAAAAATATGAGGTTTTTGGATGTGCCAAAAAAAATCGGCCAGGGCATGATAGTTATTTACCAGCGAACACTATCTTTTGATCATGGGCCATTGTCGATTTTTATGAAATATCGCGTTTGCCGCTATACGCCGACTTGTTCTGAATTCGGTTATGAGGCAGTCGGTAAATTCGGATTATTCAAAGGAGGTTGGCTGACCATAAAAAGAATCGCGCGCTGCACGCCCTGGCACGAAGGCGGACACGACCCAGTGCCTTGACAAAAATTGAAAAATAGCTTATATTTATTCGTTCTTTACTAAAAACCGAACCGCAACGATGAATGGTTTATCAACGCGGGTAAGGTAAAATAAACAAGGAGGCGACGCCATCATGGCAAAGCCAATCGATCAAATCAGTTTGAACAAGCTACATCCAACTGTTAAGGCGTTGGCCAAAGCCGGAGCCACGACGGACCACTCGAACTGGATGCGCGGTCGCGGTAACGCGGCGCTGCTCGTCCAGTTCATCGACCAGCAGCGGGGTCTCTCGGAGAAGAACCCCTACGAGATGACTGTCGAAGATCAGCTCACCGCTCTCCGCCTCGCGAACGACGAGGAGAAGTGGGGACTGACCGAGGACGACTTCGCACGTCTCGCCTCGTCCGCTCCCGCATGGCCGCAGGGCAAGCACGCCTACCGTTCGTTCCGCATCCGCTTCGGCGAGGGGAGCGAGGGCGTCCAGCTCACCTTCGAGCGTCACGTCGCCCGCATCAAGTCGGTCTTCGGCGAGAGCGGCTTCTGGCGCTGGGAGCGCCTCCACTCGGGCAAGGTGCCGTACAAGGGCAAGCCCGTGGATCGTCTCCGCCTCCTGAACGGCGACCACACCCACAAAGCAGTCATCGAGTGGATCGTGACCGATCTCGACACCAACCGGAAGCGCGAGAGCGTCACGGCGGTGCGCGGCGTGAAGTCGCTCGCAGACGAGCTGCTCGTCGTGGCTTGGATGTTCCCGGACATGATCCGCGCCATCGACTACGACAAGCTCCCCAGACTCTTCGCCGCTGGCTACGAGTCCAACGTCCCCGAGTTCGACGACGAGGCGTGGCAGAACGTCGTGATCGTGGACTTCAACCGCGACGGCCGTCAGGTGTTCGTGGACGCCAGCGACCGCAGCAGCGACAACTCCGACTACTCGGTTCCCGGCTTGCGGGAGTCCCCGGCACTCGGCACTTGAGCACTTGGAACTCGGGGGAGCCTTGGTTTCGACCTTGGCTCCCTCGGGTTCCCTCGGCCGTGTCTACAACGCAACTTCCCATAGGAGCTTGCGTCTCGTAGATACGGTTTTTTAATATAAAAGCGCACTTCTGAGCCAAAGCCTGTCAAAGTCACTCCTACTTCCATCGGGGTGATAGTTGGTCCTAGATATTATGCGAGCAGGAAATCGATTATTTTAAGATTTCTTCAACTTCTGATTCTGACAACGGAATTTTAATGGTTTTATTTTTTGAAGAACCGCCCTTTACGATCTCAATTAAGCTCGGTGCAACATCCAGGATTTCTGCTAGGAATTTTACTAGAGCTTCATTCGCCCTTCCTTCGATTGGCGGTGCGTTAATTCTAATCTTCCAGGCATTACCTTCTTTGCCAACGATCTCGTTGTTCTTGGCATTGGGAATGATTTTTATATGTATGAGAGACATGCTTTTGCGTTTTTCTCTGTCATTCCCGTGAAAATGGTAATCCAGCTTTGTCCGGTCGGTCAGATGGATTCCGGTTTTTACGGGAATGACGATCAATAGATGGAATGCTGGAAGGTTACAAAATGATCGTTTTTATATGCGCTTGGATATTTTTAAAACCGCATTTTTCAATTTTTGATTTACAAAAACAATATCAGAATCATCTATTTTCCATTCTCTTCCTTTTGGCGTGAGTACTTTGCCGCCGGCTTCACGGACCAGGAGCGCGCCCGCGGCCACGTCCCAGGGACGGACGCCGATGAGAATCGAATAATCGGCATTTCCTGTCGCAACCCATAATGCTTCCACCACGGCCGCACCCAAACGTCTTATGGATCTGGAATTGTAAGCAAGCGAAGGTTCTATTTTTAGAGCTTTTGTTTTTTCATTCTTGCGATAGCCAAAACACAAAAGACCGAGCGCTTCATTCATACTAGTGACATCAGAAACCTTAAGTTTGCGAGGCTTATAACCGCTTTTCATCATCCACGCGCCCGCATTTTTCTTTGCTGAATACCTAGTATTTAATGCCGGAAGCGAGATAACTCCTAAAACAACACGGCCTTTATATTCCAGGGCAATAGAAATTCCCCAGAGGGGTAAATGCGCCGTGAAATTAGTCGTGCCGTCGAGCGGATCAATGATCCAGCACCAGTCGGATTTTTTTCTAGGCGATCCTTCTTCGGATAGAATATCGAATTCCGGAGTTTCTTTGATTAGGATTTTTAAAATCGCTTTATTCGCCGCATCATCAGCTTTGGTTACAATCTCGCGATGGGCTTTATAACCGTAGTCAGTTGGTTTTCCGTTTTTAAAAAATTTAAGCAAAACTTTTTCACCGGTGGCCAGAGCACTAAAAGCTATGTGTTCAAGTTGTTTGATGTCGTGTTTCATAGTTCAGTGTGAATTTTATCAGTTTCTTGCTTTATGAGACCATTCCCGTCATTCCCGTGAAAACGGGAATCCAGAATCCCGGTAGAATAAACTCCACTTTGAATCGTTTTTAATATCCCGTTATTCCGTTTTCATAGGAATGACGCACGCGAACGGATATGCAAAAAACTCGTTAAAATTTATATGAACAGATTGTACCGCGACCGCATGAAACTCGCACATCAGCTCTTAATGCCTTTTTCTTTAAGAAGTTTCAATACTTTTTGATTTTTCATTTGAATTGACAGGTAATCCCGATAGTCAGGCGAAGCAATGAGTTCCCGCGTTTCTTTGTCTGATTCTTTTATACCTGAAATCAATCGATCTTGTTCATCTTCTATTTCCTGGTCGCTCACTGTGACGTTTTCACGCTTGGCCACTTCTTTAATAATGATTGCGGTTTGGATTCTTTCTATTGCGCGAGGCACAAAATCTAATTTAAGTTGGTCTATGGTGCGCTTGATACTAGCTAAATAATCATCAATATTCATCCCGCGTTCCGTAGCGGTATTTTCTAGTTCGCGTATCATTCGACGAACTTCTTCGTTTAATAAAATATCCGGAATTTCACTAAAACGAGAAGCTTTTGCCAGTTTGTCTAAAAGTTCGATTTCCGCGGCCTCATCAGCTCGGTGGTCTTCTTCGTGCTGGAGATTTTTCTTTAGTAATTCTTTTAATTTTTCCAGAGATTCCAAGCCTAATTCTTTTGCGAAATCGTCATTTAATTCCGGCATTTTTAATTCATACACGTCTTTAACCGTGACTTTAAAAGTCGCTGGTTTACCGGCTAAATGTTTATTGTAATGCTCTTTTGGAAATTCAAGTTCAAAATCTTTTACGTCGCCTTTCTTCAAACCAGCAACCTGTTCGGTGAATCCCGGAACGTAATGATCTTCGTTTAAGTAGATTTTATGATCCTTTGTTATTCCACCCTCAAGAATTACGCCGTCTTTAGAGATTTCTAAGTCAACCAGGATCATATCATCAGCTGTCGCCGCTTTATCTGCAACTACCTCGGTGCGACGCATCTTACACAGATCCTGGAGAGCGTGTTCGACCTCAGCTTCGCCGATCTCTTTGCATTTTCTTATGACCTCTTGCTTATCGTAATCCGCGAGTTCGGTCGCGTACGGCATAAGCGAGACCGTAGTTGTGAATTTAATATCCTGGTTCGGGACTATTTGCTCGACCGAAACCTCTGGTGAGCCCACGCTTTCCAGGTTTTCATCAAGCAAAGTTTTTACGTAATAAGCGCGAACGATTTTTTCGAGTGCCGTTTCCCAAATCCGCATCTCTCCGAACTCTCGCCTGACATCATCGTATCCCGCCTTACCTGGGCGGAAACCCTTTATAGGCTGGGCATTTGAGATTTCCGTTACCGCCTTTTCAAGATACGGTTTAGCTTCATCCGGCGTAACCGTAAATTTAATCTGCACGCGTGATTTTGGGAGTTTGGTGATTTCTGAGTTTGTCATAATGTCGCTTGAAAGTACTAAAAATATTAATTTTAGTCAATAATCAACCATTGATTTATCAACCATGGATTCATCCAATGTACTTGCCAGCTAATTTTTTGTAAGCGAGCTTAAAGTCTCTTTATTTTATGTAACTCAAAGGATTCACGCGTTTATTGTTGATGTAAACTTCAAAGTGAAGGTGGGTACCGGTTGATCTTCCCGTTGTTCCCATCATAGCGATAACCTGTCCGCGTTTAACACGTTCTCCTTCTTTAACAAAGATTTTCGAAGCATGTCCGTAACGGGTTTTTGTGCCGCCTCCATGGTCGAGTAATATCATTAAGCCGTAACCGCCACTGTTCCAGCCGGCTTTTTCAACTACACCATCAGCCGCTGCGTAAAGAGGAGATGTGTAGTCACCGTCAATATCTAATCCGGTATGTTTCCATCCGTAGTATTGCGTTATCACGTGGCCCGAAGTTGGCCAAAGTAGGCGGGTCTTAGGTGTATCTTTAGTATCCAGATCCGGCGGTTTAGTAATATTACCCAAGGGAGACGTGCTGATCGCTTCAGTTCTGGTGGCGATTTGAGCGTGTATTTGTACGATTTGTGGCGGACTTCCTCCGGGAATCATCAGTTCTGTGTTTATATCAAGCGGATCATCTGGTTCGATGTTATTAAATGAAGCGATTTCCGTGGCATTGGCACTGTAATTACTTGCAAGTTTAAGCAATGTGTCACCTTTTTTAACAGTTACGAGCACCCCGGAAACGGGCGGAATTTTAAGTATGTCACCAGGTCGGATGTACTGCTTTTCGGATAAATTATTATTCCATAAAATGGTGCCGATATTTACATGAAAGTTTTGAGCGATCGTGCTGATTGTGTCATTTTCCTTAACCGTATAATTTTCGGTTTTGGTTCGGGGTGCTATTGAAGTTTCTTCCGTTGTATCTGTAGGCAGGGCGGCGATGGTTCCGGGTATTGAAAGTGTCGGAATGATCGGATCTATTTCTTGGTAATCAAAGTCGATATGAGGTATGCCGACAACCGTAGCGCTACCTAAATAATTGGATGATTTAATAAAAGCTTCAGGTTTTAGATTTTCTTCAACTATTTCGTTGCGTTGATTAGTGGCCATGGCAAAAAGTAGACTTCTGGAGCCGATGTCTTGAGCCAGGGCCTGGCGTGTCTGCAGGTTAGCGGTTACGCTGACTATGGCCATAACCGTAACGGTCAGATGTATCAGATATCTATTGGTAATCAGAAATAAGACAAAGCCCCTGGCCGGCAACGCTAATCTGTGAAATTTTAGTTTGGTGGTTATTACGGACCTGTAAACCGGAAGTACTAAAAATTTGAGCATTCCTATATATACAGGGGCAAGCATTCGACCGATCATCTTGAATACAGATTGCAGTCCGCGCTTGGTTGCTCTTGTTGCCCTGAATAAGGTCAGGGCTAGTTTAGTGACTAATTGTTTAGTTGGAGTTTGGATAGAGTACCTCTTTGATCAGCTCCGGGCGTTCAGATCCGGTAATCGGATTGTCTTGATCTGGACAGGCCTGGGCTGATGTTTAATCCGCAGGTATTTGATATCTATTAAGGCTCAGATAACGTATCATTTTGGGTGATTTTGGTCAAGGGTAAGAGGTCGTTTTTTTGCTAATTTTAGGCAATTTCTCTGTTTTGTCGATACTGCAAAGCTTCGGCGATATGTGTAATTTCTACGTTTTCGCTATTTTCCAGGTCAGCGACCGTTCGGCTTACTTTTAAAACCCTGAAATATGCTCTTGCGGACAATTTGAAGCGCTCTGTAGCGGTCTGAAGTAAGCTGCGCGCCTCGTCGGTCGGGTGGATTATTTTTCTTACCTGATCGCTGGTTAATTCGGAATTCATTATTACCTTCAGAGGCCTGTATCTTTCGGTTTGTTTGTCGCGTGCCGTTTGAATACGTGCGCAAATTATTGACGACGGTTCGCCGGGGCTAAGTTCGGTGAGTTTATTTGTCGGAACTTTTGGTACGTCTATCAGTATGTCTATTCGATCAAGTAATGGTCCGGATATGCGTTTAACGTATTTATCGATTTGTTGAGTGGTACAAGAGCAGGCTCGGTCAATATCGGTCGCGAAACCACAGGGACATGGGTTCATGGCTGCGACTAATAAAAAGCGCGCAGGAAAACTGATAGTGCCTTGGGCACGCGAAACCGTAACAAAACCATCTTCTAACGGCTGGCGTAGATTTTCGAGTACGTTTCGGGAGAATTCCGGAAACTCGTCTAAAAAAAGTACACCTCGATGTGAGAGTGAAACTTCTCCGGGTTTTGGGATTGTGCCGCCACCGACAAGCGCTACGCCGGAAGCGGTGTGATGCGGAGCTCTGAATGGTCTTTTTGAAATGTATCCCTGACTTGGTAAAAATCCAGCCACCGAGTGAATGCGAGTGACCTCCAAGGATTCTTCTGTGGTTAACCTTGGTAAAATTCCGGAAAAAGTTCTGGCTAGGAGAGTTTTACCAGATCCAGGTGGTCCTTGCATAAGTATATTATGGCCACCGGCCGCTGCAATCTCCAGGGCGCGTTTTGCTGATTCTTGCCCGCGTATGGCCGACATATCGTAGACGTCGTTTTCGTGGTTCGTGAGATCAAGCTCTCTTGGCGGCAGTGGTGTGATTTTTTTGGTGCCGCATATATGGTCTACGACTTCTTTTAATGTACTGACTGGAATGATGGATATGCCAGGTACGAGTGAGGCTTCGGAACAATTAACCTTAGGTACGACCAGCTCCTTAATACCGGAATTAGAAGCCAGGATAGCTGAGCATAAAACCCCGGAAACGCTTCGAAGTTTGCCATCAAGAGCTAATTCGCCGAGCATCAGTGATTGCTTGGGATCAAGTGTCGGAATATCACCCTGGGCTGCAAGTATGGACATGGCGATCGGCAAGTCATAGCCCGTCCCGGCTTTTTTCAGATCAGCCGGAGCGAGATTAATGGTTACCTTTGTTCGCGGGAAGCATAGTTCAGAATGTTTCATGGCGCTTTTTACGCGTTCCCGGGCTTCTTGTACGGCCGCATCTGGAAGCCCGACTACAAGAAAAGCGCTAAGTCCCGGAGAAATATCCGCTTCAACTTCTACCGTGTAAGCATCGAGTCCGATTAATGACGAGGTTAGAACTGTGGCTGACATACCTATATCTACAGCTACAGTATTTTACATAAATGTCAATATCATAAAACCCGCCTGCGTTTTGCGGCGGGTCAGGTGCGTATTGTGTTCTATGGCAAGCGGATGTCGCTTCCTCGCAGACGCTTACCATATTTTATCAGCAGATCATTGTGCAGTTTATCAAGTATCGCAAAAGTACGTTTTTGAAGATGTTGCAGTCCTTCGTTTTTCAGCGGAACCACGATGGCCAGCGGCCAATCGGGTTTGAACGCGGACTGTTCTATGCGAAAGGCCTGCGCCATTTCGGTTGAACTTTTTACCTGGATAAAGAGTTCGCCTGCGTCGTTTGTCGCAATAACCAGGTCTATGCCGCCGCGGTCTTCCTTTTCCGTTGCAAAACGGCAGGAGATGAACCAGGCCGGTTTATCTTTTAAGGTAATGATGGCTCGATAGACCAGCATTTCATTACGATGTCCTCTTTCCAGTGAACGTCGTATATACCTGCTTCGGGGGCGCTGTTTTTGTGTATTGCGCCGGTTTTTTTGTTTTTTAGGTGGCCATTTCATGAAGGTTCGCCAACCTTTCGAAGTTGGTATCCGCCATTGCGGTAGATTTGATCTATGTATATTAAAGAACGTTAATAATTAATAACCCGCTATTTAAAAATTAGCAAGTAAAATCAGCCCCGAGTTATAGAAGAGGCTGATTTTTTAGAAGTTTGGTTTCTGTTACGGATAGACGCGTTCCGCTTGCCAGGAGCCCATGGTTTGATTACACATAAGTTCCATTACCTCTCCTTGCATGTGGTCGCGATCTGATAGTTCGCCCAGATAAAGGTAGTCGTCTATCTCAAAACTGATAACGGTACCCTGAATACTTCCGTCTTTGATGCCGTTTTTCTGATCTTTGAATCTGCGCCCGTTTTGTAACAGGATCATCTCGGCGTCGGGTTCGAAGGTTGTTCCGTTCATGCGCCAATTGCCTTCCAGATTAACGATCGAAACATAAACCATCTCGGCGCAGGCTTGATCCTGACAATCTGCCGGCTTTTGCTTGGAGCATGTGTTAGCGGTACAGACTATTATTTTAGTTAGCGGTTCCGTGTCTTCCTGGTTGTCAAAAATATCCCTTGATCCATGGACGCGGCACAGATTACCGTGTGGTCCGTATGGAAAATCAATTGTTACAACCCCCGTTTCTTCTGCCTGCCAATTGAATTGGGCGGCAACTTTGTAGAAAGTATCATCGTCATAGTATGCGGCGATGGCGATCAGATTCGCACACGGATCATCATCCAGCTGCCCATTGACCACAAAGACGGTCGATGGATTGCTTTCGCATCCTGCATATAGAAAGACATCGGTTGCATATGCGGGTCTGTCGGAAGATTTTTGAAGCGATTCGGGCAAGGCCGAATCAAGAAGATTGTTTTTGGCGTTCTTTTTGGTAACTTTCGGAATTAGGTTTTTCCGAATATCGTCATAGCCCAGTCTCGGATCTTCAGATTGCGTGGAGTTTCCCCGGCCGCCGCAGGCGGTCAGGCAAAGAACGGACTGCATCAAACAAAACACGAAGACGAGATTCTTTTTCACGAAGGTTCCATCCCTTTCAAAGGACGCAATATGGATTTGCGCCCGCACCTATATATACCGCTATACCTTTAAGTATCTGACGTCAAGTGTCTTTAGTTTTTTGATTAGAAATATTGCGTTTGATGGAAGTTGCGTATAGAAGCAGGCCAAAAAAAATCATTAAATCCGCCAGATTAATAATTGATGTTCGAAATAAAAGAATCCAGTCGAATACATAACCAAGAATAATTCTGTCATAAAGATTACCCAGAGCACCGCCAATGATCAGTGAAAAAGCTACACTCTGTATAACATTATTTTTTTCGATTGATTGTCGTAATACGAAAAATAAAAGAATAATTACCGCAGAGCTAAAGCAGATAACCGGCCAGTGGGCTACGTCTAAATTAGCAATTAATCCGTAATTTTCATGTTTCGTGAATTCCAGAAAACCAGAAAAAAGAGATTGTGGCACAGGTCTATTGATAAAAATAGTTTTTAAAATCCTGTCAATTGCGAATATTCCGATAATTATAAAAATAGATATAAGCGTAATAAAAAGTTTTTTTTGAATGCCCGCGATATTTTTTAAATAAAACATAAAATATACATGTGGCAATGAACCATCAAAAAACAAAACAGGAGATGTTACATCTCCTGGGTCAATACTTTTTTACAGCTTATACAGCTGGAAGATGCCGGGCGCGCTTCAAGGCGTTTTTCATCAATTGGTTTTTTACAGTATTTGCAGATACCGTACGTGCCGTTGTCCATGGCCTTGAGGGCTGAGTCCACGTCTTTTAATTCAGCTTGAATTCTGGCTTCTATGGTGGCGTCATCCACAAATTCAGCTATTTCCATGGCATTATCGTCCTCGGAATTACTGCCTGATTCCGGATAAACAGCTGAATATTTTCCGGGTTCATTTGGGTTTTCTTTTCCGTAGTCGTTCAGCTCCTGTGTTAATCGCGTCTTTTCTTCGAATAGACGTTGTTTGAAGTGATCTAATTGTTCAGTCATCATATGTGTGAAATATGGCCAAGCATACCATGTTAAAATTCAGAGTCAATGTATCAGAGAGCGAATGAAAGGCAAACAATTTACATGAAAAATTCATTTTAGCTGTCTTATAAAGATTATGTCCTATTTATACAAAAATATCAAAAATATACCAGGTATTTTTTTGTAAAAAGAAAGAAGCCGCGGTGAGCCCTTATGTGCATATGCGCAAATGTGGCGTCGCGGCTTCTAGGCCGAGACGCGGGTTCGTTTCGTCATTTGATCTCAACGCTTACGCGGAGAAAGACGATTTGAACACTGCTTAAGTCCTGGCCTCTAATAAAGAACTGCTGCTTAGACCCGTTCCCTGGTAGTGCCCCATATGGACGTTTTAGCCCACTTTTTTAGGGGTTACCTCGGATTTTCGTTTTGTTTTTTGATTTCTGTTTGCTCCATTTAAGGAGTAGCTGGGGTCGAGTCAAGGCATGGTACGGTCTCCCGATTTTGTGTTTTTGGGAGGCGTTCCTTGATTATGCAGTCATGAAAGGTTCGATCGAATTTGTGGCGTTTGTAGCGCCCTAAATAAAAAGCACCGAAGAATGCGGTTTCCGCGATTCAGGTGGTGAAAAAAGAGCGTCAACTCTAGCTTAGAGCCGTGCATAGCGCTGTCAGCACTGTGCATATCTATAATACAAGGAAAAGAAGAAAGTATCAAAAGTGGTATATTCAGCCAGTAATAGCTTAAAAAAGAGATAAATGAATAAACTGTGGATAACCAGTTAATTGATGTGGAGAATATTTTTATTAAAAGACCATGATTTTAACAGGAGTGCCTCGAATATTTGAATTTAGTTAGAGGTATGCAAAATGTCTTGATTTAAATAAGTGTTATTTGTACTGGATTATTCGATTTTTTTAGCAATCTTCGAAATCGTTTTTAAAAAATCTTTATCCATGCAATAAACCGGAAGCCTATACTTCTCTGCTTCTTTTTCTGTGTATTTGCCGAAGTAAGAAAGCATCTTGGCTATTTTTTGAAATGTTTCCTTATTTTTTGTTTTATTTAACACCCAGTCGCTCTTTGCGCTATTTTTCTTAAATCCCTCGACCAATGCCTGCTCATTCTTTTTGATCAGAAATACTGCGTGAATTTGTTTTGGGAATCCGTTCATCATTTTGGTGGTCAGCTTCGGATGGATCTGATAGCCCTCTATAACAAAATCATGAGACTCGTTGATGCAATCTCCGATAAAAGATTCTATTGCTTTCCAACTCGTTTTTCCTTGTTTTATGTACGCGGCAGTGATTTGTTTGTACGAAAATCTAGCATACATCTCATCATTAGTCCCAGAAGTTTTTCCCCTGAGGTTATTTTTCGGAAATAGTTTCCGATAATTTTTAGCGGGTGTGTATTCGCGGACGATCGATTCTAAAAAATCCGTTGAAACCCATCCGATACGAAGTTGCGAAGCAAGTTTTTTTGCCAGAGTAGTTTTCCCGCTGCGTGGTGGGCCTCCGATAAGATAAATCATATATCGAAGGATACCCTAAGGATCGTTTATTTCAAACAAAAAATAAGATTTCCGTTTTGAGATGCGGCTTCGAATGCTGAAAATTGAATTGATGTTGGTATTTTTAAGCGATCCATGAGTAACTCAAGTGCTTCGCCTTTGATGTTTAATATACTGTCATCCAATTGACAGCCGATGTCAGTGTCGACTTTATCACTAGCGTTATTAAACGATAAAAGTAGAGTGTTGGTGGTAGTGAGAAGGCGGTAATCGCCGGATGACGTCGTATTTGTTGATAAAGAATCGTTTGGCAATTCGAATTCTTCAGCTACATTTCCATCCGGTAAACTAATTATTTTTACAGAATAAATTCCTGCCGCCGCAGACATTTGTTGCAGGGCGGTTTGAGGTATGTTGTTTTCGTATTGAAGTTCCAAGGAACCTATTGTCGTATTGTTGACATGCCAAGCGACCAGGCTCGGAGTATCTGACGGTAAATTTACAAGACCGCTCATTTCCAGGGCATTGCGAATCGGTGGCCACGCCTGGGGCAGTATTTTTGTATTTATGGCCACGTCTCCCTTGGGCAGATCTATCTGCGGAGCCGACAGATCCAAGTCGGTTTTCCATATGCCATCGGAAATTGGACCGGATATGATCGGCCATTTTTCACCGAGGAAGATACCACCGTCAACGACAAGAAATCCCTGGTTATCTCCGGCGAGTTTTAAAACGAGACCCAATATATCTTTAGTTTTTCTTTTTGATTCCAGCGCCAGCGGTTCGTCGCTTAAAATATTGACCGGTCCGACATCGTATTTGTATTCAGCCGCCAGAGCCCCTTTTCTCAAAGTAATTACAAATGGAACAAAACCCTTGTCGGTCCAGGCCATGCCTAAAACTAATGGTCTTATGTTATTTTGCGCGGCCCGTCCCCAAATGTTCGGCGTGCTGTTAAAGGCGCCATTATTTTTTGTAGCCATGAGCAAAACGGTTTGTGATGGGAATGGGAAACTGAAATAGAAAATGAACCAAATCAAAGCCGCACAAAGAAGGGCGCCAAAAATAGCGGTTATGATTTTTATAGCCTTTGTTTTATTGAACCTGCCGGAAGTACCGTACGCTAAAATCGGATTGCCGGTTGGTAGGGTAGAAAAAATTTCCGGCTCCATGGGTCGAGTTTAGTTGATTTGTTTAAGGTTGTCGCGGCTTAAAATCATCGCGTCGGTTCCCACCCATTCCGGATCTGTGCGGCGGGGGTCCGCGTCTTTCGCCGCTACCTCGTGAAAATGGTTTATCCTCCGATGATTCCTGGTAATCCGGCGCGGCGCGTTTGATGGATAAGTTAACGCGTCCCATGGAATCAATTTCTATTACTTTTACTGTAACGATATCGCCGACCTTGAGTACGTCGGTTACTTTATCTATGCGGCGCGGTGCGATTTCGCTGATATGGACCAGGCCTTCCTGTTTTGGGCTGATTTCAACGAAAGCTCCGAAATCAAGTATTCTGGTTACCGGGCCAGTAAACACTTCGCCGGCCGTGATTTCTCTGGTCAATTGTTTAACCCAATCAGTCGCCTTTTTCATTCCGACCGGATCAGTGGATGTGATCATGACGGTTCCATCGTCATCGATATCGATTTGCACATTGCAAACAGCGATTATTTCGTTGATGATTTTTCCGCCCGGTCCGATTACGTCCCTAATTCTGTCAGGATTTATTTTTATTGTTTCAATTCTCGGAGCCCATTTTGAGAGTTCGCTTCGCGGTGCCGGGATAGCGGCTTCGATAACATCTAAAATTTTCACCCGGGCGGTCAAAGCCTGATTTAAAGTCTGTACTATTACTTCGAACGGAATACCGCTGGTTTTAGTGTCCATTTGGATAGCGGTGATACCTTTTCTGGTACCGGCTACTTTAAAATCCATACCGCCGACGCCATCTTCTAGATCCTGTAAATCAGTGATGACACGGTAGCGATTTGAATCTTCATCGCTCGCAAGTCCCATGGCAATACCGGCTACCGGAGCTTCTATTGGTACGCCAGCATCCATGAGCGCCAAAGTTGAACCACAGGTTGAGCCCATGGAGCTAGAGCCGTTTGAGCTTAGAACTTCGCTCACTGCGCGTATGGTATACGGAAAAACTTCCTTAGTTGGGAGAACCGGTAATAGCGCGCGTTCGGCTAAGGCGCCATGTCCGATCTCGCGTCTTCCCGGACCCCTGTTGGCCTTGGTTTCACCTACCGAATATCCCGGAAAATTATAATGATGGAAATATCGCTTGGTCATTTGGAACTCCATAGTATCAAGCGTCTGTTCCATGCCAGGCGAGCCCAGTGTTACGCTTGAGAGTACCTGCGTTTCCCCACGGTTAAAAAGACCGGAGCCGTGGGTGCGTGGCAGAATGCCGATAAAACTAGAAAGCTCGCGGATTTCTTGGTCGCCCCGACCGTCTACGCGCTTTCCTTCTTCAAGAATCCTGCGCGAGATTTCCAATTCCAAAAATTCATCAATCAAAGTTTCAGCCAGCGCGCGTTTTTCTTTTGACATCTGTTCCTTAATCAGGATCTCATCCAAAGCTTCTTTTAATTCCGCTTTTGCTTTCTTGCGTTCTGTTTTGGATTTAAGCGGTGTTGAATAAAAATATTTTTGAATCAATGGTTTCAAGGTTGCGGCAACGAAAGTTTTAAAAACTTCAAGATTCTGACTTTCTTCTTTTTCCTCGTCGGTTTTAGGATCAAAGAGATTTACCTTTTCTTTTCCCACGGCTTTTTTTACATCCTGAATAAGGGCTAAAACCGGTTTAAGAGCTTCTTGTGCAAAAGCTATAGCTTCGGCCGCTTCTTGTTCCGTGATTTGGTTGGCTCCGGCTTCGAGCATCACGACTTTTGTATCTGTCCCAGCGACAATGATTTCGATCTGTCCTTCGTTGGTTTGTTTATAAGTTGGATTTAAAACCCATTGCCCGTCTATGCGTCCGATACGCACGGCGGCCAAAGGACCTTTCCACGGGATATCAGAAATCTCGAGTGCGCAAGCCGCACCGATAAGGCCCGGGATGTCCGCGTCGTTTTCCTGGTCATGTGAAAAAACAGTAGCCACTACCGCCACTTCGTTTAGTATGCGGTCATCAAACAAAGGTCTGACAGCACGGTCAATCAGCCGGCCGGAAAGGATAGCTTCATCGGTCGGTCGGCCTTCGCGCTTGATAAAGCGAGAACCTTTGATGCGCCCCGCTGCATACATACGTTCTTCGAAGTCGACTTGTAGCGGGAAAAAATCCAAACCCGGACGAATACCGCCCAGGGTTGCTGTGCTCAAAACATAAGTATCGCCGTACTGCACCGTACATGAGCCATTGGCCTGTCCGGCTAAAGCGCCTACGCCGATCGTGAGGGTGCGACCACCCCACTCGGTGGAGAATTTTCGTTCTTGTTCCATATAAAGAAGCTTTTTTTGCGCTTCTTCAGGAGACTTAATCCGCTCGGCGGATCTGTGTCTCATGACGAAGCGAAAGTAATTTTAAATTTAATATGCGCTTATAATTGCACAATTTTTGTGATTTTGCAAGGGTCAACGTTCAGTAGCTTACCCGTACGCGGCGCGTTGGCCCGCGTTTGCCTCCCTTGGGCTTATTTTCGTCTTGTTCAGCTTCGGTATTAACAGGAGGTTTACTTGTTTCTGATCGGGGAGATTTTGATCCCATCAAACACTCCCGCCCTTCCGTTGATATGTCTATAAACCGGTCAGCTACGGCTTTGAGTTGAGCATTGGTGGATTCGGCGAAAGCCGCAACTTCCACGATCACGCCGTGGCCGTGGAGATATTCTACGAGCGGTACAAAATCTCCGTCACCGGTTATGAGCACGATGACGTCGACTTTTTCACCTAGTTTAATTGCATCAACTGCCATACCTACATCCCAATCCGCCTTTTTTTGGCCGCCTGCGAATTCCTGGACGTCTTTTATTTTTAATTCAATGCCAGCACCATGAAGCGCTTCAAAGAATGATTGCTCCTCGCCGGTTTTTGATTTTGCGACATAAGCGATGGCGCGGATAATGGGTCTGTCAGCTGCTATTAAATCTACAAGTTTTGAAAAAGCCAACCGCGTATTGTGTATGTGTTTGGCGGAGTGATACATGTTTTGCGTATCAATAAGTAAAGCGACGCGTTGCGCTAATCTGGTAACCATAAAAAATAGAAAAAATTATTAAAAATTGAAATGATTTATTTAAAACTGTTAATACGAATATAGGTGAATGTGGACGGAGTGTCAATTTAATCCGAAGTCTCTCGCGAGCAAAAATGATTTCACCCGACGCACGTGTATCTTGCATGCAGATGCGTCGGGTGTGAGTGTTAGGAGGTTTCGCACAAGAGAAAGCGGACGATGCCGATCACTTGGGCGATCTTTCCATCTATTCCTCGCCGACCGTCGATGATTACACGGTGAGGATGATGTTGCCAAACGTGCTTGGTGGACTGTTCGAGCTCCACGGCTCTTTCGAGCGGCTCGAACCTTGTTTTGTTGCCCGTTTTTCCGTACTTACTCGGATCACAGACGGCTAATGATTCGAGGTGGATGATGGCCTGGTAGCGCGTGAGAGCGGCAGTTACATCCACGTTGTACAGACGGGCAAACTCGGCCACACCGCCGGGCGTATATGCGGCGCCATCCAGAATTCCGCGGTCACTGATAAGGAGCTTGTTATCTCCATCTCCGCACTTGAGAGCGAAGGCGTCCTCGAAGGATTTTTGCAGCGGCAGAACCGCTGCCTGAAATGCGGACTGCCAAAGCTCCGACCAGGTTACGTCTTTGCCTGGAACCGGAAATCCTCCTTCCAAAAGCATTGTCGCTACTTCTGGCACGATTAGAATCTGTTCTCCGAATTCCTCCTGCAAAGCAGAGAGCGTGGTGGTTTTACCGCTACACGGGCCGCCTGTCAGAACCACTCTTTTCATGCTTCCTCCTACGTACGGTTGATTGAGCGTTTCTTAATTTAAGAAACATCCAAATATAATCGAAAAATCGGTTTCTGTCAAACCTCACACGCTTTCAAGAATAGTAGAAAAACAAAACGCCTCAATATATTTCGAGGCGTTTCAATTTTTTATACTTTCAGCTTGCTCATGAGTTCGTCGTACGCTTTGGCGTCATCGCGCTTCAGGTACTTCATGAGACGGCGGCGTTCACCGACTTTTTTAATGAGACCGCGTCGCGAGGAATAATCCTTTTTGTGCGTGCGCAAGTGCTCAGTCAAGTCTTTGATCTCTTCAGTCAAAATCGCGATCTGAACCTGGGGCGAGCCCGTATCGGTCGGATGCGTCTTGAATTTTTCTATGACCCGCTTTTTTTTATTCGGATCCATCATATTGTTTGTCGGAGACGAACGCCCACGAAGGATCCGCTTTCACGAATCATTGCATAGGCGGCCGTGTCCGGGTACGCGCTCCATTCCGTTTAACCGATAAATGTCGGATTAACCGAATAGGCGTATTGATTAATGTGCGCAGAAATTAACATG
This sequence comes from Patescibacteria group bacterium, assembly GCA_043818395.1. Classification (GTDB taxonomy): domain Bacteria; phylum Patescibacteriota; class Patescibacteriia; order 2-12-FULL-60-25; family 2-12-FULL-60-25; genus JBDRFZ01. Next base: position 15,230 of record JBDRFZ010000001.1, on the reverse strand, counting down.
AGTTAGATTAAATAGCAAGCAACACAGAGACAGAGCAAGTAGCACGGAATACAATTTGTTTATTTTACGACGCCATGGGATAATTTTTGTTATGTCCAAAAAACTTTCATCATATTTGCGCCAGTTTCTGGAATATCTGGAAATAGAAAAAGGCCGTTCGCCACTTACGGTGCGTAATTATGATTTTTATCTCCAGCGTTTTATCGAATGGGCCAAAGATCCATTTCTGGAAGATGTTGATGCGGAGTTGGTGCGCCAGTTTCGTTTATATTTAAATCGTCTAGAAGATCCGCAGCGCGGGACTTTAAAAAAAAGTACGCAGAATTATCATCTGATTGCTCTTCGTTCTTTTCTAAAATACCTGGCGCGTCATGATGTGACGACACTCACGCCAGAAAAAATTGAATTAGCCAAACAAGGCGCACGTGAACCCTCGTTTTTGGATGCGCTTGATCTGGAACGTCTTTTAAACGCACCCATGCAGGATGATGCGCCCGAGATTTTGAAAAATCGCGATCGCGCGATTTTAGAATTGTTTTTTTCCACGGGCATGCGCGTCTCCGAACTAGCAAATATAAAACGCGACCAGATTAATTTGGGGCGCGATGAATTTTCTGTGCGCGGCAAAGGAGATAGAGTTCGCGTGGTGTTTTTATCGCATCAGGCGCGTCACTGGCTCAAGGAATATTTGAAACTACGCAAAGACGAATCACCGTACATGTTCATTCGCCATGACCGGGCCGCAAAAACCGGTAATGCGGAATCGGCGAGTTCGATCACGCCGCGCTCCATTGAACGTCTTGTCCATCATTATTCAGCCGTAGCCGGTATACCAAAAAAAGTTTCGCCGCACACTCTGCGTCACTCCTTCGCCACGGACCTGCTCATGAACGGCGCAGACTTGCGCAGCGTCCAAGCCATGCTCGGCCACTCATCCATCACCACCACCCAGATCTACACCCATGTCACCAACCAACAGCTGCGCGACATACATCAGGCGTTTCATGCGAAGAGGAGAGAGGAGTAGGGATGCTTGGTATTACAATTGGATTGACCAAAAGACATTTTTCATATATATTCGCACCACAAAATAGACGTATGTCCCTGTAGTTCAATGGATAGAACAGCAGCCTTCTAAGCTGCGGATCGTGGTTCGATCCCACGCGGGGACACCATCCCTCTTCGCCCGAAAAACGAGCGCCGAGGGATTTTTTGTTTGTATCGGATTAGGTTTTATATAGGACTAACACTGTTGACACCTGTTTAAATATCTTGTTTATTTACAACCTTGTTCTTTGACAGATAATAACGAGTCGAGGGAGTGCGATGAAATCAAAACAAACTAGGTGGAATTTTTCAAAACTTGAAGTATTTTTGGCGCTGGCTTTGATATCAGTACTGTTTTTCTTTTTGGGGATGTTGGCCAGGTCGTGTTTACCTGGAAAGTGATGGGCTTTGGTGAGGCGGAATGAAAAAGCAGAAACATGACGTAAAATTCATTCTTTCGATAATATTTTTAGCGGCCGTATCGCTCACGAGCATCACGGTCGGATTGTTGGGTGAGCCTGAACCCAAAGAAAAAACAGGGCCAGGATCCAGCGCGACTCATGTTGAGTCTGTTACGAGTTCGATTCAGTTGACTGCGTCTGGCGTGCAAGAGACTCGTGCCAGGCTCCGGCCAAAACATTGGTTCAATACGCAGTTGCCGGATAAGTTGAGCAGAGATCAGCTCATGGATTTTAAGTTCACGCTTACGTATTGGCGAGGCATAGTCCATCAAAATCCACCGCCGGAAGGCGAGGCCATAAATGATCGCCTGGTACTAGAAAAAATTCGGGAAGCGAAACAGATGATTGCAAGGCAGGCGAATCTGCCCGGTGCCTGGAACTGGCTCCGGGTTCAAGGCGCGGTTCATGCGATCGGTGATCAGATACCGTTGCGTTTTCTAAACCAAGGTCGCGTTATGGTGCCGGCAATCGCTTATTACGAAGTCCGAAACGGAAATTTGTACGTGCTGCCTGACAAGATAAAAGGCTTCCCGGTTGAATTTATCGCCGGCCTGCTGGTGCACGAAGCGACGCATGCAGTAGAGATTGGCAAAGCGGTCTCTATATCCGGCTTTACGCGAGAAGAACTTTTTGCGCTTTTTACCGTATGCGGTGATTTCGGCCGCATGCTGGCTTTTTCGGAGGAAGCACTGGCTTATAGGAATTCTGCTCTGTGGGAGCTCGCTTGGCCAAAAGCTCAGGATGTCGAAGCGCCGGAATCAGCTCGTGAGTTGATGATATCGGCACGCCGGTGGGTTGCCGGAGACTTGGAAGCCGCCGGCTCCTTTGCTCGGGCGCTTCAGATGATTGCTTCAATCGGTCGTTTACAGGTCGATCAGGTTCAGTGCGAACCGGCTCCGATAGTCAGAGGCCCGAGAAGCGGACAGCTCTTTTTCCCTTCGGATATAGCACCCGAGATAATTGTCCCTCTTCTGAATTTGGTTCAATGAAATATCTAAACTCGCCCCGGCTGAAAAGTCCGGGGCATTGTGTTTTGTAATCGGTGGACGACCTTCAATTCAAATCTTCTTTTGACGTGTCGTTTGTACTTATTTTCTTAAAAAACGGTTTTAATTTTTCTTCGTTCGTGAATGCGGCCTTGGCTAAAGCGATTCCCCAGGCACCAATATCGCCTCGTGTTGCATCTTCTACGGGGTATAGCTTAGCCTTATTTGAATTATTTCCGTGCATTTGCTCGATATATCCGTCGTAAGCTTTCAGTTGTCCGATTAATGCATCATGAGCTTGGCGGCGTTTTTCATCCGAAGAGATCAGTGAGCCGATTAGATCATCCAAGTTATCGCTATCTTCATCCATCTTGAGCCCTTCTGTACCAATAGCATGCATGTAATCGCGTCCGGCGCTAAGCACATTCCAGACTCGGCGCAATGCCTCCGCATTATTTTGTATTTGCATTAAAACCGATAATAATCTGGCCGTAGCTTCTCTTTCCAGTTTGTTTGCAGTTTCAATTTCTTGTAAAGCTTCTTCTGTTGGCGGATGTGGCACAACGATCTCTTGAGGTTCATGAAATCGTCCTTTTTGATCTGCAAAATATGCAATTTGAGAATAGCGTTTTTCTGGCCTGTTTATAGCAGAAGACGATGATTCGTTGGATTTTAAAGGCGGGTTTTCTTGTGACATATTGTTTAAAGTTTAAAAGGCAACACCGTAGACGCGTGTTGCCTTGCTGTTAACGGTTCGTTTATAGTGCGAGATGGAACAGATATTCGCCAACAGCTGAGTATTGAGGGTAGAGTGCGAGCCCAGAAGTGACGTGGCTAAAGATTGTGTCTGGTAATCTGCCTTGGAGCAGTAAAGCGGTGCATTGAACGGCCTCGATCGCTCTTTGCATATCGGCACCATATTGATCATTGACTGTTACGAGGCTGTTTAGCCGTAAGTCAAATAAACATTGGCAGGCCCGGACGAACTCAGACACTAGGCGGATTGTTTCCTGGTCGCCTTTTTCTTTTAGTAACGCGATTATGTTTTGAAGATCAGCTCTAACCTTCATTGTTACCCTCATCAAAGATCTTCATACTTAATACCAGAAAAAGTAAAAATAATCAAGATCTTCTGATTAATCTTCTGATTAATACAAGATGATTGAAGTCTTGCATATTAGGCAAAAATCAAGTACTCTCTCCGCACGATTGAAATAATTATATAGTTCCATGGTGGCCATAGTTTAACGGTAGAACAGCGGGTTGTGGTCCCGCTAGCGAGGGTTCAACTCCCTCTGGTCACCCCAACAAGGTTCGAACTCGCAAGGGTTCGAATTTTGTTTTATGCTGATGCTTATGCATACCAATGCGAAACATTTTCTTGGGAAAATCGTGCCAGTCAAAATGGATCGTCCTCTCGGCTCAAAGCATCCAAAGCATGGATATGTTTATCCAGTGAACTATGGCTTTGTGCCTGAAACGAAATCGCTAGACGGCGGGGAGCTGGATGCCTACGTTCTCGGTGTCGATGTTCCTCTTGAGGAGTTTTCGGGACGTTGCATCGCCGTAGTTCACCGTTTGGATGATGATGACGACAAGCTGATCGTCGTACCCGATGGGCAATCCATGACAGATGACGAAATCTGCAAAGCTATTCATTTTCAGGAGCAGTATTTCAAATCCGAGGTGATACGGAATGAGGCGCTTTATGATAAGAGCACTCCTCAAATCGTGAAAGAAGTAGGTTTTGATTTCAACTGGGATTCCAAGAAGGTCTGGGCGTTGAATGAACCAACGGTCGAAATGTCCATGAGTGAGCTTGACTGGCATTTTGATGTTCCGTTTTGGGATTCCGAAGGAACCGACGCCTACAACCTGACGCCAAAAGAAGTCATGGCACATCCAGACCGAGAGCCGACGCATTGGCGTCTGATCCAAGAGGCTGATACGTCTTATCCTATCGACATCATGGAGAACAAGGGGAGATGGTTGATTCTGGATGGGTTACATCGTCTTGTGAAGGAGTGTTTGGCTGGAAAAACAGTCGTACGTGTTCGCAAGATACCGAGAAGCCGAATACCCGAGATCGAAAAGGCGGATTGATAAACACGATGAGACGCTGTATTGATATGCAATCATTTATCATTTTTGAGGGGATCGCTTCGAGCGGTAAGACAACGCTTGAGCGTATGTTGCAAGAAAAGCTGGAAGGTTCAGTGATCGTTTCAGAAGGTCAGACATTGATGCCCTTGATCGAAAACAAGGAGCCACAAAAAGCGGTTGAGCATCTCTCGACAGTTCTGGATGAAATCGAAAAACAGTCAACAAAGGCGTTTATCGTAGATCGGTTTCATTTGACCCACGCATTTCGTACGAGTGCATCCCTGTCTCTGTTCGGCGAGATAGAGAAAAGGATAAACGAAGAACACAAGCCGTTGATTGTCATGCTACAAATGAACGAGAAAGTGATTTCTGACAGGATAAAAGAAACAGCTGCACTTCGTGGCACATCTTGGGCGAAGGGCAAGCAAGGCTCGCTCGAAGAAAAGGTCGCGTACTACAAAGATCAACAGCGCAAATTGGTCGAGCTTATCAAGCAGTCCAACTTGCCCGTCGTTATCGTGGATACTTCTGACAAAGACTGGTCTCGTTGCATGATCGAGATTCAAAACGCTTTGAAAAAAGATAATGGATAGATTCAGCAAATTAGCCGCCATTTTGTTGCAGAAAGCAGTAGATAAGTTCAAGGCACTCATGGAGGCAGAGTTCGAGGTTCGATTGTCTGATGATGAAGCGCGTGAGCGGGCAGGCCATTTTCTGACCGTGATGAAGCACGCATTTTATCTTGACCAAATGCTGGGTACGAGAAGATCAGCCAAAGATGACCCTGTTGATAGTAGCTAAAGAATGGCTATCTACAAGGTCAATCGTGACAGGTCAATCGTGACTATTGACAAAAGGCAACAAACTAACTATATTGAACACATAAAGTCTCCTGTGCCTGCCCTTCGGGGGAGTGTGCAGGACTTTTGTTATATGGTAGGTTTTTGTTTGAGACAATATGTGCGTTCAGATTTTTATTGATGGCGGCAACCTACATCACCTTGCTCTGAAGCCACTCGGGATTCAGACCATGGATTTTGATTTTGACGCATTTGCCAATTTCCTTGCGGACGGAAGAACCATTGCTGAAATGGGAAAGCGGTACTATATCGGGACAGTAAGAGAAAAGGAGGGAGATGAACGAAGCAAGCGTGCCATGGCGAATCAGGTAAGGCTATTTACAGAGCTCAAAAAAACGGCTTGGCAAATCAAGACCAGTAAACTTCGCGAACGCACTGAAAGGATTTCGATTGATAGCAGAGTGACCGGTTATCAGGCGATCCAGAAAAAAGGAATCACAGAGATCGTCTACCAAACATATCGAGAAAAAGGCATAGACGTGAAAATCGCGACTGATTTAGTCGCGGCGAGCTTGGACGATAGGTGCGACGCCGCGATTATAGTGAGCTCTGATACAGATTTGGTTCCCATGATCGACTGGGTTCGCTTCAGGCTGAAGAAAAAAGTGGAGTATGTGGGATTTTCCATCCCTGACTCCTCTGGAAAAGGAAATGACGTTAGGCCAACCCAAGCCTTGATAAGTAGGACAGATGTTCAGCGCGTTTTGGTTGAAAGCGATGTTCGTAGATTCTTGCGCCCATCCCAACCCTCGATGCTGGATGGATAGGTCTTTAGGTTTTTTGATAGTCAGGGATGTATGAATACGGTGGCAGATTCACTATAGCGGTGCTAACAACCTCGACGATGCGACCCCATCGAGAATCGAGCTGGAAACAGCTCGATTTTTGTTGCAGTTCAGGGAATATGCGTGGTCCTGACGTAATAAGGATTTTACGGGCTCCCGTCAAAATTCGAATTCAAATAATCTGATATTTAAGGTGGCCTCACTTTTTGATAAAGAGGCACAACCCTCGCTATTTTTGTATTTTTAGTGTAGACTGTTACATACAACCAATGAATCGGGATAAAATTTGCTACTTTAAAGCAAAAATCCCCTAATTATCGTAATTTTCATTGGTAAAAGAACTATGAAGGGAACTATTTCAGGTAAGAATGATGAAAAAGGCTTCGGCTTTATCACGCCGGAGGGCAAGGAAGACACTAAAGAAAATAACGTCTTCTTCCACACATCTGCGCTCGAAGATGTATCATTCGAAGAACTCGTAAAGGGTTTTGCAGTGGAATTCGACGTAGAACAATCGGAAAAAGGTCCTCGCGCCGCTCATGTGAAACGCGCCTAAGGGATTGAGTTTGATCCATAAGTCCGGCCTCGCAAGGGTCGGATTTTGGTTAAGATGCTAGAATAGACATTCCATTTGACGTTCTCCAGGCTCCATGATAGCGGTGAATAATGAATCCATACGAACTTGTCTTTGCCGTCATTCCCGTGAAAACGGGAATCCAGGATATTAAGAATAATTTAAAGAGTTAAATACTTTATGCTTGAACTTCTTAAAAAACATTTCGGCTACGACGCGTTCCGTCCTCTTCAACAAGAGATCGTGGAACATTGTGTTTCCGGTGCCGATGCTCTCGTACTCATGCCGACCGGTGGCGGAAAATCGTTGTGTTATCAATTGCCGGCGCTAAAACTAAACGGACTCACGGTTGTAATTTCTCCTCTTATAGCGCTCATGAAAGATCAGGTTGATGCGCTTCGGGTTAATGGCATAGTTGCTGAGTATTTGAATAGTACTTTGCCGCCGTCAGAAGTGGTCAGAGTCGAGACGCTTGCTAAAAGTGGGAGATTAAAGCTTCTCTATCTAGCGCCGGAACGGCTCGCTATATCGGGAGTACGACAATTTCTTCAAACGCTCCGCATTAGTTTGTTCGCGATTGATGAAGCTCACTGTATTTCCGAATGGGGCCACGATTTCCGTCCGGATTATCGGAATCTTGATTTATTGCGCCAATATTTTCCCGGTGTTCCTGTCATCGCCCTGACAGCAACCGCTAATGCGCGCGTTAAAGCCGACATCGTCCATCATCTAAAACTTGATCAGGGTCGTATCTTTCAGTCGAGTTTCAACCGTCCGAATCTTAACTATCATGTCAGGCCAAAGAAAAAAGCATTTGACCAGCTTCTTCGCGAAGTCCGAAAACGTCCGGATCAAGCCATTATTATTTATTGCTTTTCCCGCAAAGGAACAGAAAAAATCGCGGCGGATCTCGTAGCAAATGGAATAAAAGCCGCGGCTTATCATGCCGGGCTTAGACCGAACGAACGAAGCCGCGTGCAAGAACGATTTATTCGAGATCAGGTGCCGGTGATTGCGGCAACTATCGCTTTTGGCATGGGAATCGACAAGCCGGATGTGCGTCTGGTCGTGCACATGGATCTTCCAAAAAGCGTCGAAGGTTATTATCAGGAAACGGGTCGCGCCGGACGCGACGGTTTGCCGAGCGATTGTCTATTATTTTATTCGGCTGGCGACAGGATCAAGCATGAATTTTTTATTCGTGAGATGGAAGATCGCGCAGAGCGAGAGTGTGCTCGCACACAGCTGCAAGAGGTGATGCGCTATGGTGAGCTTCGATCCTGCCGCCGAGAGTTTTTGCTTAAATATTTCGGCGAAACATGGTCGGGGCATTCTTGTGACGCGTGTGATATATGTGTTCCTCGCATCGAATCTGAGCCAATGGGAGAAGTATCTATCGAGTTCGATCAGGAACTTTTTGAAAAATTACGTTCATTGCGTCGACAACTGGCAGATTCATTTCATGTGCCGCCATACATGATTTTTGGGGATAAAACTTTGCAGGAAATGGCACGGATTTATCCGCAAAGTACGGAATCATTATCTCGGATATACGGAGTAGGTGGGCGGAAACTTGGGCAATATGGTCCCGGATTTCTGGAAATTATTCGCACTTACTCAAAAGAGCGGGGGCTCTCGGAACAGAATGTTCCGCCAGCTGTAATTCGCCGGTCAAAACCGTCGGTTCGTGCCCTGGGAGAGACGGTCCAAGAAACGGTCCGTCTCTTTGAGAAAAAAATTACTCTCGAACGCATCGCGCTTATGCGGCGACTTAGTTTCGGAACCGTTTTACAGCATCTTGAAAAAGCACTTGATCAGGGAAAAAAGCTGGATGTCTCTCACGTTGTATTTTCGACTCCCAATCGCCTAGCACGGATAAAAGAAGCATTTCAAAAAACAGGAAACGACATGTTGACCCCAGTACGCAATCTTCTCGGAAAAGAATATAGTTACGATGAAATTCGCGTTACGCGGCTCCTGATAAAAGCGGGATCTGATAAGTAGCGATAATCATTTTCTGATGCCTATCAAGGTTTGCTGCCGACCTCGAGGGTTTATGTTTATTTTCCACCTAGAATCGTTTGCGCGGCACAATGGATCATTTGCCGTCGTAAGGCGTCAGCTGTTTCTGATTTCAACTGCAAAGTCAGGAAAGATCCCACGTCTTCCTCGTTCATGTCTTCGAATCCGTCGCCGATGTAAGTCACGGCGTTCGGATTCCATCCCCAGATCATCCGCGAATTTTCCTTTGAAGACTGTAATGCTTCTTTGAACGCATCCGCTGAATATAGCTCATCTACTTCCACGGGCTGGCCGTCTTCCGTGGCGTGGGTATCTGAATAACCGCGAATAGCGAATAATGTTCGTTCTCCATCAGGCGTTCGCGGATCCGTTTCCGTTCCTGATTTAAGGATCAGCACGATATCCACGTCACTTTTCGGATCAGGTATTTTCTTTGCATCCATCCTGCTACCGCATAGGACCATACCGACAATGATCGGCTGGTCTTTTCTGAATGATTCCAGATAAGTGCGCATTTTTTTGGTCAGTTCGCGTATTTCTGTTTTTCTTTGTTCCAATTGCGGTGTTGGATCGCCCGTCTCCGAGGGGAGTCCGAGTACGCGTCTAATTTTTTTCTTCTGTTCCTGGGTTGCGTCGCCCGTCTCCGTCAAATTACCGGCGAATCGCACCATGAGTTCATTCAATTGTGTGGATTGCAGATTTGAGGCTTCGTCTTGAGTAAGTATGCCCTGTTCGTTCAGTTTGCCTAATACTCGTTCGCGAGCTTGTACGACGATCGGGTCGGTTTCTCGCAGTTCATTGCTTACAGTGTCCTCGGTCGGTACTTGGCGGACTGTTTTCAATGGTTGTTCGATCATATTTAAAGAGTAACAATTACGTATCGAAACAACAATCGTAAAGCAGGTCAAATCAACCTTAGCTTTCACGAACATCTCTTACAAAAATTAATATTTTGAGATACAGTGTCGGCGTCTTATGGACGCTATCCATCAAAAAAATATCAAAGTCCTGACCAAGCTTATTAAGTCCGGAACAATAAAAGAGTTGCCGCGTTTTTCGGATTTTGGTATCGCATTTTTTCAGAGCGGCGGAGGCAATCATCTTTATATTATCCGCCTTGATGAAAAAAAGTTTCTGGCCAGGGTCAACTTCTATTTTTTAAAAAATGAATGGCGCGTCAAAGAGCATGAATATCAATGTCTAAAAATGATTGAGGAATTGCATATTGCGCCGCGTGCGTATTATCTGGATGCGAGCGGTAAGCTTCTGGATCAGCATTTCATTATCGTCGATTTTATCGAAGGTAATTCGCTTCGTGAAGTGGCTGATGACCATGTAATTAATCTCGCCAAAACTCTTAAAACTCTGCACGAAGGTGTTTTATTTGATAAATCCGGAGAAGAGTTTCCTCCAAATGATGAATTACCTTACAAGTGCTCAATTTTTGATGATTTTGCAAACGGAGAGGATAAGCAGATCGAAAAATATCGAGAGCTGCCTGATATCGATAAAGTAATTGATCCGTATAAAAGAATCGTAACTAAACTTGGCGGCTGGTTTCACGGACTGGACTTTTTTAATGAATGTCGATCCTTTTGTTTATGTCACGCAGACCTTAAGAAGGAAAATATTCTAGAAACACCCGGCGGAGGTATTCGTCTGATTGATTGGGAATATTCTGGTTCGGATATTCCGGAGACTGATATTGGTCGTCTTTTTGCCGGATGTGACTTTACTAAAGAACAGCAAGAAATATTTTTATCGCATTATTTCGTAGAGCCGCCGGGTATAAAGTCGCACGAGCGCATCTTGAGTGTTAAATTAGTTTTGGATTTTTTTCGAATCTTGGAGGATTACATTATCCTTAAAAGAAAAGACTGGGATGCGGAGGCAATGCTAGGTGAATTGTTTACATTTGAAGACAAGCTAGATAAAATTGTTGCCGATCGAACTATTCTATTAGAAATTTAAATATTTTTAATCTGTCAAAATATGAACGCTACTGAATTAAAGGATAAATTACAAAAAAATGAAAACGTAAAGATTTTGGATGTCAGGGAAAAAGAAGAATTTGAACAGAATGAAACGATCCCTGGTGCCGAAAATATGCCTATGGGTAAAGTTTTTCTTGAAGCAAGTAAAGGTATACTGCCTAAAGACACGAAAATTGTAACAGTTTGCAAATTAGGAACGAGATGCGAAATCGTTGCACGTGAATTAAAACAAAAAGGATATGATATCGAACATCTCGAGGGCGGTATTGATGCCTGGAAACAAGTGAGCGGAGAGTAGGTGTGTATGAATGTATTGCGTGAGTATCTGGTTTACTTTTTAACCGGAGGTATTGTTACAGCCGCTATAGTCGCTCTCGAAAATAGTGGTTCCAGGCTGGTTTCTGGATTTGCGGCCCTTATGCCCGTATTTACGCTGGTTGCTTATTTTTTTATTGGAGAAAGCAAAGGCGGTACCGCCGTGGCGCAACATGCCTGGCTTGTTCTACTGGGAACTATTTTTGCCTGGATTCCGTATATGTTGATGGTAGCCTTGCTTGCCCCTAAGCTCGGATCGCAAAAAGCAATTTTATCAGGCCTGGTAATATTTTTTATTCTTGCCGGTATCTATTTGTTTATTATCGGAAAATATGGTTTTTTTCGAGCAAGTTAAAGTTTTAGGGTAAGATCAAATACTTGACTAAATCCTAAATTTTTGTTATTAAACTCATCTGATGCAGTACTTTTTGGCAAGAGGAGAATTATGGTAAGGAAATTAACAGGAGAAGAAAGTAAAAAAGTTTTGTACTGCCAGGAGCTTAGGGAGATTCTGCTTGATGAGCGCTGGGATATTGAAGCGCTTGAGCGAATATGCGCTTTTGCAGAAAAATTGCGCACACGATATCCTGTAAGTCAGATCATGTCTTGCACCCTGTACCATATCATGATCGGTAGTACCATGAGCCGGGAAGCCGAGAGGTTCGATTTCTCCGGTTTCGACTCGATTGTCTTGTTCCTTGAAAATTTGGCGGCTCAGTTTGATCCCGCCAGGTTCCTAGTCGTGAAGTCAGAGTGGAGGTGAGTATGAGTAGCGTGGTAGCGAAAAGACCGGACATTCATGACGAGTTCGCTCGTTTTCTAGCAACACATGGAAAAGAGCGATCCCGAAAAGTCAGACGTCTGCTCGCCAGGGGCAGGCCGGATACATCGTGGCCTATCGTGGCCAACTTTTTCGAGCGTAAGGGATATCACACGCTCGCAACCGGCGAGGGACTAAACTTTTTCGCCAACAATCTCGAGTGAGAGTGTGCTGATGCTCCTCACCTCACTAGCAACCGCACCGAATTCTCGGGCGGTTTTTTAAATTATGTTTTGCAAAAAATCAACCAAGTACCTTACAATTTGTTTTCTCTAAGAGCTGACTTAATTCAAAAAGAGTATTAATATGAATATTATGAAGACGCGATATACGCGGTATGAACGTGATCTGCATGATATTTGTTATAAAAAAGGATGGAAAACAGAGGTTATTGGTTATGTCGGAAGACGGAGCGATTGTCCGATTTACAAATTAGTCATGGAGGCAAAAAATAATAAAAGAGGCAACACGGTCAGTTTCGTCGCTGGCGTACATGGGAACGAAGTATCCGGTCCTTTGTCCATGCAGGATTTTATAAAACAGCATAATCAGGAGCCCTGGATGCCAAGGATCGTGATCATTCCAGTTGCTAATCCAACGGGTTTTGATCGCGATATTTATAGGAGTGAAAAACAGGAAAATATAAATCGCGGTTATTTAGCACCTGTTTTATACGAAGAGAGGGCCATGCTTTTAGCTACTTTACTTAAAGAACGGCCTGAATATTTTGTCAGTTTTCATGAAGATGACATCAAGAAAACAATCTATCTTTATGGATACAGCGAACGACCGGACGGATCTTTTATTTTTAGAAAAATATTGGATGAAGCTGGTCGATATTGTACGGTTGATTCAAAGAGCATTGTTTATAATCATAAATCGGTCCGAGGTTTGATTTTTAATGCCGCCCATGACGGTTCGTTGGAAGACAGGATGCGGATCGAAGGAATTCCTTATGTCATGTGCATGGAAGTTCCGGATCATTCCAGTTTAGCTGTAAGGGTAAAGACAAATATTTCCGTCATGAGGTCGGTTATCAGTTTAAGTGCCACGGCAAAATAATGAGAAGGCAATTAGATTTTTTTGTTTTCTTGTTTTATTTTATAGCGAGTGCTTGCATTTAAAATATAAACCATCGCCAATGAGAGTAGACCTAAATCATCTAGCCAGCCGATAAAAGGAAATATATCTGGCAGAACATCAAAAGGAAAAATCAGGTATAAGAGGGCTAAAATAAAAAATATTTTTGGTTTCCAATCGCTTTTTGAATCTCGAAGATAAGCGATAATAGAAGGCCATGATGGAAAAAATTTTATTTTTGGCATATTGAAAGCATACCAATAAAATTCATCATATACTAAAATTTTCTATTCTTAACGTTTTTAATGTAGAGTATTATTCCAACTATGGAAAATAAATTTGCTGTAGCATTATTTTTAAAGCGTCCCGGTCATGAAGACGAGTTTTTAGCCGTAAAGCGTCCACCTGAGGATAAAGGCATGCCGCTTGTTTGGGGTTTGCCTGCAGTTACTATCAATAAAGATGAATTACCTGAAGAAATGGCCAGGCGAGTCGGACGGGAAAAACTTAACACGGGAATCGAACCGGTTAGTATAATCGGAGTCGGTTCGGCCGACCAAGGGGATTGGACGCTGGTACTTATGGTTATTGAAGCTCGATTGGTCGGAGTTCCGCCGGATGTAACCAGGGCTATAACAAAATATACAAAATACACGGAGCAGAAGTGGACAAGCGATTTTTCTATTTTGAAAGAGGCGGCCGTAAAGGGATCGCTCTGTACCAGGATTCTATTGCAACATAAAGGAATAGATTGGACATGAGTATATTAATCGGATATACCAGATTAGGTGCTGCTTAAATTGGATAATCATGGATAATTTTGAGATACAAAGCCAGGGGTATAAAACCATAGCTCATATATCGGACTTACATATAGGACGCTGGTCCAGGGGATATAAGTCAACGGTTTTATTGCAAAAAGCGTTAAAAAAAATTGAGGCAGATTTAATAGTTGTAACCGGGGATATTACTGAAAATGGACGGCTGGCCGAATATCGGATTTTTAATGAAATTTTTTCCGATTTTTTAGATCAAGGACGTGTTTTAATAGTTCCCGGTAATCATGATCGTTTGGGCCATGAGGTGGCGAATAAAATAATGGACGGTCGCGATATGGAGGTCTTTCACACCGATGGTTTGTATTTAGTTAAAGTGGATACAACGGGTGAGCATAATAGGCGTTTATTTTCGGGTCATGGAAATTTTGATCAATCTATGCTTACGCATTTGCTTAAGTTAATTTCTGAGGCCGGTTCCAATGATTTAGTTATTGTTATTTTTCATCATCACCCACTGCCATTAGCCGAAGATCTGATCTCGGAAAAGATAGCCTCCTTTTTGGGTTGGCCCTATGCCTCCGAACTATCTATCGGAACAGAGTTGATTGAAAGACTTCGCGGTAAATGCGATCTTGTTCTTCATGGTCATCGGCACCAGTACAGTGAGAATATTTTCGTCGAAGGATCGCGGCCTCTTAGAATTTATAATGCAGGTGCATCAAATTTGCATCGTAGGTTTCGTTTATTCAAGTATGCATCGGGTAAACTTTTAGAATCACCTGATTGGATTGATGTTGCATCACTGGATCTGTAAATTAAATATATGGAATGATTCCTGATTAAGTTGCAGGTAGATTGCAAGATGTAGTATTGTACAAGTTAATCTGAAAGAGAAAAAAAATTTAGCAATCGATAATAATTAAAAATATATAAAACAATTTACATGTATTAAAAAATTTCGAGCATGTCTCGCCTAATACTGATTAGCTAAATTAATCGCTGAAAATGTCATTTAATAAAATACTATGAACAAAACATTACGAAATTTCTTTGCCACCCTCATATCAGCAACAGTTTTTTTTGTTGGTTCTAATGCATGCTACGCAGATTTTTCACCCGTCGTTAACTATAGCGTGGGAAGTAATCCTCGAGCAGTCTTCGCTGTTGATCTTGATAAGGATGGTGATAGTGATCTGGCCACGGCTAATTATAGTAGCAATAGCGTCTCAATTCTTGTTAATAACGGCGACGGTACTTTCGCAACAGCCGTGAATTATGCCGTGGGAAATCGGCCCGCCACCGTCTTCGCCGCCGACCTTGACGGCGACGGCGACAACGACCTAGCTGTGGCTAATTATTACAGCGACAACGTTTCAGTGCTTTTGAACAACGGTGACGGTACTT